>NZ_BAOX01000198.1:0-9260 GCF_000813105.1 Rhodococcus sp. BS-15
TGGAACTTCCCCGTTGGCCATGGGCACTCGTAAGATCGGCCCGGCGTTGGCGGCAGGGTGCACCGTGGTGTTCAAGCCGGCCGAGCAAACGCCGCTGACAGCACTGGCTCTGGCCGGGATCCTGCACGATGCGGGTGTTCCGGCGGGAGTGGTCAATGTCGTGACCACCACCGACGCGTCGGGTGTCGTGGGTTCGTGGATGAGTAGCGGTGCGGCTCGCAAGATCAGCTTCACCGGATCGACTGCGGTGGGCAAGATCCTGCTCGAACAAGCTGCATCGACGGTGATGCGCACCTCGATGGAGCTCGGCGGCAACGCACCCTTCATCGTCATGGACGACGCAGATCTCGCGCGTGCCGTGGACGGTGCGATGGTCGCCAAGATGCGCAACATGGGCGAGGCATGCACCGCCGCCAACCGATTCTTCGTACACCGCAGTGTCACAGCGCAGTTCGCGGACAAGCTCGCCGAGCGCATGGGTGCGCTGTCGGTGGGGGCCGGTAGTGCGCACGGCACCGAAGTGGGTCCGCTGATCGACGACGCGGGCCGCACCAAGGTGCAGACACTCGTCGACGACGCCCTCGGGCGCGGTGCACGTGCGATCGTCGGGGGAGTGGCCCCGGACGGACCCGGCTACTTCTACCCGCCGACGGTACTCGCGGACGTCGATGCGGCGTCGGATCTGATGTCACAGGAAATCTTCGGACCGGTGGCAGCAATCGTCCCGTTCGACACCGAGGACGAGGTGATCGCCCTCGCGAACGACACCGAGTGGGGACTGGTCGGATACGTCTTCACCCAGGACATCGACCGGGCTCTGCGGATGGGGGAGCGCCTCGAGGTGGGCATGGTGGGCCTCAACACGGGTCTGGTGTCCAATCCGGCTGCGCCGTTCGGTGGCGTCAAACAGTCCGGACTCGGCCGCGAGGGCGGAAAAGTCGGAATAGACGAGTTTCTGGAGTACAAATACTTCGCCATTCCCCGAGGCTGAGAGAGGTTTTCGATCATGCCCAGTTCGAGACGACTGACGCCCATCGACGCACGCAACACGTCGATGGTCATTGCCGACCAGATTCGCGACCGCATCATCGACGGCTCCTACGCCCCGGGGGAGCAGATCAACGAGGCCAACGTCGCCGCGGAACTCGAGATCTCGCGGGGGCCGGTGCGGGAGGCGTTGCAGCGCCTCAATCAGGAGGGGTTGCTCGTCAGCTACCGGAATCGAGGTGTCTTCGTCGTCGAGCTGAGCAGTGAGGATGTCGCCGAGATCTACGAATCCCGTGCGGCGATCGAGGTCGGTGCCGCGTGGACTCTGGTGCACGGGGATCGCGCGCGCTTGGTCTCGGCTGCCGATGAGCTCTCGGCCATCGTGATGCAGATGCAGCCGTTCATCGATCGGGCGGATTGGCGAGGTCTTGCCGAACGGGATCTGGCGTTTCACACCGCCCTGGTTGCGGCGACCCGCAACAGCCGGATGTCGCGGATGTACGCCACGCTCGCTGCGGAGGCGCGTATCTGCATGGCCAACCTCGAAACCGCGTACTACCGGCCCGAGGCGTTGGTGGAGGAACATCAGCTGATCGTCGACTTGTTGCTCGGTTCGGATTGGGACGCACTGGAAAAGGGCGTACACGAGCACATGGACACCGCCATCCACGACCTGACCCGTGCCATGGTCGAGGAACAGGCCGAACACTCGGCGCTGGCCACGCCGGGATAGTTTCCGGGCTCGCAACACAGCATTTACACCCGAAGTCTTGCGCACCTCTCTCATCAGCGCTTAGCCTGATTGTCAACAATCTACTAAATCGACCCCATTGAAGGGGGTGCCCGTGAACGACTCACCCGACGTTGCTACGTCACTGCACTCGGTCCCGACGAGACCGTAGGACGGGCCGCTCCCGGACTGGCTCGGTACCCGGACGTACCGAACAGCACGCCGATCACGTTCAACGACGAGGAGTACGCGGCCCGCCTCGTTGCCGTCCGCGATCGGATGGCAGCGCAGAACCTCACGGCTCTGATCGTCACCGATCCCGCAAATCTCTACTACCTGCTGGGGTACAACGCGCTCTCGTTCTACACCCCGCAGATGCTCTACGTACCGCTCGACGGCGAGATGTACTTCTTCGCTCGCGAGATGGACGCCAACGGCGCGTTTCGCACGTCGTGGCTTCCGCAGGATCGGACGTTCGGCTACCCCGAGACTTTCGTGCAGCGCAGAGACACTCACCCATTCGTCTGGGTCGCCGCGAAGCTGCGTGAACTGGGACTGGTGAACAACTTCGAGCACGGCCAGGTGGGTCTCGAGATGGACTCGTACTACTTCAGTCCCAAGGCATTCGAGGCACTGGTCAAGGCACTGCCCGAGTACCGCTTCACCGACTCCTACGAGCTCATCAACTGGGTACGTGTGGTCAAGTCGCCTGCGGAGATCGCCCTGATGCGCGGTGCCGCGACGGTCTGCGAGTCGGCGATGTCGGCTGCGTACCAGTCGATCTCGGTCGGTGAACGGCAGTGCGACGCCGCCGCGGCCATCATGAACGCACAGGTTCGCGGCACCCCGGAGTTCGGCGGCGACCACCCGGCCATCGTCCCGATGCTGCCTACCGGTGCCGGAGCCGACACCCCACATCTGACCTGGTCGCATCAACCCTTCGTGCGGGGCGAGACCACCGTCGTCGAACTGGCCGGAGTGTTTCGGCGATACCACATCCCGATGGCCCGGACGATCGTGCTCGGAAAGCCGAGCCCACGTTTGGATTACCTCGCCAAGTCCACCGGGGAAGCATTGAACGACGTGCTCGCGACCGTGCGGGCAGGCGTCACCGCCACCGACCTGGCGCAGGTATGGAACACGAGCTTGGCCAAGCACGGACTGCACAAGCCGTCGCGCATCGGCTACTCGATCGGCATCGCTACGCACCCGACTGGGGTGAGCGCACCGTGAGCCTGCGAACCGACGACGAAACGGTACTTGCCGAGAACATGACCTTCCACATCATCGGCGGAATGTGGATGGACGACTACGGATACGAGGTATCCGAGGCCGTTCGCGTCACCGAGAACGGCCTCGAGACCTTCACCGCATACCCCCGAGAACTACTGACGAAGGAGTGAGCATGACCGCATCTACTCGAGGTCGTTCCGCAGGCTCCACTCCTGCCACAAAGGGTCGTTCCGCAGGCTCCACTCCTGCCACAAAGGGTCGTTCCGCAGGCTCCACTCCTGCCACCCAGGGTCGCTCCGCAAGCAGCATTCCCTGGGCCCTCCGCACCGACAAGCTGGTGGGCTCGGTGATCGACTCGTCGACATCGCTTCTCGCTGCACAGAAGCACGACATCGTTCGATTCGCCATGGGATCTCCTGCAGCCGAGACGGTTCCGGCCGCTGCGTTCACAGAGATAGCCGGCAGCGTACTCACCGCGGACGCGTTCGATTACGGTGCTACCGAGGGTGATCCGGGCCTGCTCGACGCGTTGCTCTCCTACCTCGACTCGGTGGGAGAACCCACGACCGAGGATCGGGTGGTGATCACCTCCGGCGGAATGCAGGGTCTCGACATCGCCTGCAAGTTGCTCGTCGATCCGGGCGACCTGGTGATCGTCGAAAGTCCCACGTACACCAACGGAACCGCCACCGTGCTCAGCTACGGAGGCGACATTCTCGAGGCCCCGATGGACAGTGACGGACTCATCGTCGAGGCGTTGCCCGAACTCGTCGAGCGCGCGGGTCGCCTGCCCAAGATGATCTACGTGATCCCCAACTTCCAGAACCCGTCCGGCGTGACCATGTCGCTCGAACGCCGAAAGCTGTTGATCGAACTGGCACATCGGTGGGGCTCGGTGATTCTCGACGACGATCCCTATGGCCTGCTCCGCTTCTCGGGTGATCCGATTCCCAGTTTCGGCACGCTCAGTCCGAACGATCCGTTGATCTTCTCGGTACGGACCTTTTCCAAGATGATCGCTCCCGGCCTGCGAGTGGGGTGGGTGGACGCCGCGCCCGAGGCGCGGCAGTTGATCGTCAACGCCAAACAGGCCATGGACACGTGCACCAACTTGCCCGGTCAGCGGATGGTGGCCGAGTACATCCGGCGCGGCCTGCTCGACGAGCATCTTCGATCGTTGGCCTCGGTGTACCTGCCCCGCAAGATCGCGATGCAGAACAGTATCGCCGAGCACTTCGGCGAGTCGATGTCGACGACGGATCCCGAGGGAGGTTTCTTTCTCTGGGCGACGTTGCGCGGCAACGATGTCGACTTCTCGACGCAGGACCTGTTCGAGACGGCACTGGCCGAGGGCGTGGCTACATACCCGGGCCGGCGTTGTCGGTGGGCGGAAAGTTCCACGATTCGTTGCGGTTGTGCTTCGCCTCCTCGACACCCGAACGCATCGAGGAGGGAATCAGAAGGCTCGCCGTGGCAGTGGAGAAGTCCAAGCACCTGCTCGCCTCCGATCCCACCCGATGACCGTCTCGAATACCGAACGCGCTCTGCTCGATTCGATCGACGAGTACGAGATCGTCTCGCTGACGGCAGCATTGATCGACGCCGGCGGCGAGAACCCCGGCGACACCGAGGAGAAATCCGCGAAAGTCCTTGCCGATCACTGTCGTGCATTGGGATTCGACGTTCGGACGGTCGAAGTGGCTCCGGGTCGGCCCAACGTCATCGTGTCGATCGGATCCGACGAGCGGCCGGGAGTGCTGTTCGTCGGGCACTCGGACGTGGTTCCCGCCGGGACGGGCTGGACCACCGACCCCTTCTCCGCCGTGGTTCGAGACGGCCGAATTGTCGGTCGCGGCGCGTGCGACATGAAGGGCGGCCTCGCCGCCGTCGTGGCTGCGATGAACGCGGTGCACCGAGCCGGTCTCGCCGACGTACACCCGATGACGTTGGCGTGTCTGGTCGACGAGGAGGACACCGGTCTCGGCATCCGAGCGTTCGTGGCCGATCCACCTCCGCGGAACTACAGCCACTGCGTGGTGGCCGAGCCGACGGATCTGGTGACCATTGTCGGGTGCCGAGGTGCCGCGAATCTGGAGATCGAGGTGAGTGGCCGTTCAGCACATGCGGGACAACCTCGCAACGGTGCCAACGCCATAGCGGCTGCAGCGCGCATCATCGCGATCATCGAGGAGTCGCAGATCGAGCTGGACGAGAACCCGGACGCCGAGTTGGGGCCCGCCACCTGGAACGTGGGAACCATATCCGGTGGGACGGGGACCTCGATGGTCGCCGATCGTTGCGTACTCACCGTCGATCGCCGTCTACTGCCGGGCGAGAAGGCGGCCGATGTCGTCGGTGACCTGCGATCACGCATCGAGGCCGCGCACGTCACCGGATCCGGTATCGACGTGACGATCGACGTCGCGATGGAGATGCCGGGCTTCTTGACCAGCGTGAACGACGGATTGGTCGGTACCGCAGTGCAATCGGTTCTCGACGCTCGATCCGAAACTGTCACCGACATCTGGACTGCATCCTGTGACGGGGGTTTCGTCGCGCAACAGATGGGTATAGGCACCGTCGTGCTCGGTCCGGGGGAGATCGAAAACCAGGCACATCGGCCGGACGAATCGGTGGCCGTGCAGCAATTGACCGACAGCGCAAGGGCGTACGCGTTGATAGCCACCAGAATCGGTGCGCTAGCTGGTCTTTAGCTTCCGAGGAGGGGGTTGGCCGAAACGCACGATCGGCACCGTCGTAATGTCGAACGCTGCGAAGAACCAAACCGACGCTCCACGTTGTACAAAAGCGAGAGGTATTGGAACCGTGACCGAAACATCAGGGTCGGCGACTACGCCTACCGGATACCCACCGAGCACCGACACGCTGAGCCCGAACGAGACGAAGATTCTGCACCGAGCGATCGGCGGATCAGCACTCGGAAACGCTGTCGAGTGGTTCGACTACGCGGTGTACGGCTATCTGGCCGTGTACATCGCCGCCAACTTCTTCCCGTCCGATGACGGGGGAGCGAGCCTGCTCTCCACATTCGCCGTGCTGGCCGCGTCGTTCATCATTCGCCCCATCGGCGGCATCGTGCTCGGCCCACTCGGCGACCGCATCGGTCGTCAGAAGGTCCTCGTACTGACCGTCACGATGATGACGTTGGCCACGGCTACGATCGGTGTGCTGCCGACATTCGACACCATCGGCATCGCCGCACCGCTGCTGCTGCTCGTCTGCAGATTGGTGCAGGGCTTCTCCACCGGTGGTGAGTACGGCGGCGCAGCAGTGTTCATGGCCGAATACGCGCCGGACAAACGACGCGGATTCTTCGGATCGTTCCTCGAATTCGGCACCCTCGCAGGCACCGTCGGCGGTGCCACCCTGTGCACCCTGCTCAACGTCGGGCTCGGCGACGAGACGATGGAGGCATGGGGCTGGCGAATCCCGTTCCTGGTGACGCTGCCGCTGGGCATCGTCGCGCTGTGGTTGCGGACCCGCCTGGAGGATTCTCCGGTGTTCGCCGAGGCCAAGGAAGACGGCGGCACGGTCGAAGAGGGTGCAGGTGGGGCCATGGCCTCGCTCAAGACCACCATGACGTACTGGCAGCGAATCCTGATCCTGATGGGATTCGTGCTGCTCCTCAACATCGCGTACTACACCGTGCTGACGTTCTTGCCCTCGTATCTCAGCGACACGTTGGGGCACAGCACGACTCAGTCCAACTTCACCCTCGTGGCCATCATGATCATCATGATGGCGATCATCAACCCCATCGGCGCTCTGTCCGACCGGGTGGGCCGAAAGCCGTTGCTGCTGGCGGCCTGCGTCGGGTACTTCGTGCTCAGCGTTCCGCTGTTCCTGCTGATCATCAACACCGGACTGATCGGCCAGAGCATCGGTTTGCTCGGTCTCGGAGTGTTGCTGGTCATCATGTGTTCCTGTGTGTCGTCGACCCTGCCTGCGCTGTTCCCCACTCAGGTGCGCTACGGAGCGTTCGCCATCGGATACAACGTCTCGACGGCACTCTTCGGCGGTACGGCTCCGCTGATCCTGACGTTCCTGATCGACCGAACCGGGTCGAACCTGATTCCGGGTTGGTACATGATGATCGCGGCTGCCATCGCCTTCGTGCCGATTCTGCTGATGCCGGAAACCGCAGGCCGCTCGTTGCGCGGAACCCAGTGCCCCGGCGACAACGACGACGAGGTTGCCGCGTCCGGCGTCGAGCTCGTCGGATACAAGAAGAAGTAGCAATGGCACCGGTTCTCGTCGTTCTGCACGCCGGCGATCTTCCCGACGGGCTCGACTCCGTCGCGGAGGTCGCCGACGTCCGGTACGCCACCGCCGACACCCTCGGCGATGCGCTCGACGGTGCCGACGCGTTGCTCCTGTGGGATTTCTTCTCTCCCGCAGTCGAATCGGCTTGGCCGCGTTGCGGCTCTCTGAAATGGATCCACATCGCCGCCGCAGGAGTCGACTCGTTGATGTTCGACGACCTGGTCGATTCCGATGTGATCGTGACCAATTCGCGGGGAGTGTTCGACCGCCCGATCGCGGAGTTTGTGCTGGCCCAGATTCTGGCGTTCGCCAAGGACTCCGAACGTTCGCGCGCACTGCAGCATTCGAAGGTCTGGCAGCACCGCGAGACCGAGCGCATCGACGGTGCCCACGCGATGATCGTGGGCACCGGTGCGATCGGGCGCGCCATCGCGAGTCTGCTGGCAGCGGTGGGAATGTCGATCTCGGGTGTGGGCCGGACGGCGCGAGAGGGCGACCGAGATTTCGGCAGCGTTCATGCCAGCGCCGACCTGACGTCCGAGGTAGCTCAGGCCGACTACCTGGTGCTGGTCGCCCCGCTGACCGATCAGACGAGAGGAATGATCGACGATTCGGTGCTGGCCGCGATGAAGCCCGGTGCACGCATCGTGAACGTGGGCCGCGGGGAGTTGCTCGACACCGAGGCGCTGCTGGCGCACCTGGCCACCGGGCACATCGCAGGTGCCGCACTCGACGTGTTCGAGACCGAACCGCTCTCGGCCGACCATCCACTGTGGACGGCCGAGAACGTGATCGTCACACCGCACATGAGCGGCGATGCCTCGGGGTGGAAACAGCGGCTCGCAGAGTTGTTCGTGGACAACGCACTTCGGCATTTCCGAGGCGAACCGCTGCGCAATGTGGTGGACAAGAAACTCGGCTTCGTGCCGTCCTGAGAGCAGTTGCTAGTAGGCCCGCTCGTACTGGGGTGCCACGGCCGGGAGCATATCGACGCCGAGTTCCCGGGCGGCGCGCCGTGGCCAGTACGGGTCACGCAGGAGCTCACGCGCGAGCAGCACGGCCGTCGCTTCGCCGAGCGAGACGATCTCCTCCGCCTGCTTGGGTTCGGTGATCATGCCGACGGCGGCGGCGGGCATGGTGGTCTCGTTCTGGATGCGCCTCGCGAACGGAACCTGATAGCCCGGACCGACCGGAATATGGGCCCTGGCGTTGCCTCCGGTCGAGGTGTCGACCAGATCCACCCCGTGCTCGGTGAGGATCTGCGACAACGCCACCGTCTGATCCGACGTCCAGCTCGGGGCCTCCAGTTCGGCTGACCCTGATGCCCGTTCGGGATCGACCGGCTCGTCGAGCCAATCCGTCGCCGACAGGCGAACGAAGACCGGAAGCTCCGCCGGCCACACCTCACGCACGGCGTCGACAACCTCGATCAGCAGCCGCGTGCGGCCCGCGAAATCGCCGCCGTACGAGTCGGTACGGGTGTTGCTGGCGGGGGACAGGAACTGGTGCAGCAGATAGCCGTGCGCGCCGTGTACTTCGGCGACCTGGAACCCGGCCTTCAGCGCGCGCTGGGCGGCCGTCCTGAAGTCGTCGACGATCTTCGCGATGTCCTCGGTCGTCGCCTCCCGTGGGCTCGCGTAGTCACCGAACGCAACCGCGCTGGGGCCGACTGTCTCCCAGCTTCGGGGGTCCTCGGCCGGCAAGGACTTGCCACCCAGCCAGGGAGCAGCGGTCGAGGCCTTGCGCCCCGCGTGAGCCAGCTGGATGCCCGGGACGGTTCCGAAGGACGAGATCTCGGCGACGATCTTCGCCAACGCGTCGGCCTGGGTGTCGTTCCAGATGCCCAGGTCCGACGGGCTGATGCGACCCTCGGGCTCACCGCCGTGGCTTCGGTGATGATCAATCCGGCACCGCCGATCGCCCGGCTCACCAGGTGGGTGCGATGCCAGTCGCCCGCGACGCCGACGTGGTCGCCGGCCTCGTCGGCCGAGTACTGGCACATCGGTGCCATCCACACCCGGTTCGG
>NZ_BAOX01000197.1:0-9280 GCF_000813105.1 Rhodococcus sp. BS-15
GGGTCGGTGCGCTCAGCCGAATCCGAGTTGATGCAGTCGCTCGTCGTCGATGCCGAAGTGATGTCCGATTTCGTGGGCGACGGTGATCGCGATTTCCCGTCGGGCCTCGTTTTCGTCGTCGACCATCTCGAGGATCGGTTTGCGGTAGATGGTGATGACGTCCGGTAGGTGTCCGCTGTACTCGTAGCGTTCGGTCAGTGCGATGCCCTCGTACAACCCGAGGATGTCCTCAGTGGGGTGTTCCTCCTCGACGAGAACGACCACGTTGTTCATGAAGTCGGTGAGCTCACGCGGCAGGGTGTCGAGGGCGTCGGACACGGCTTCTTCGAAGTCGACGCGGGTCATGTGGGTGGGAATGTCACCCTCCGGTGGTGATCGGGGCGGCACCGGGCAGCGGTGTCGGAAGTGCGCGGCCGTCGGGAGCGGAGGGCGGCGGGACGGGAGCAGCACCGTTGATGAGGATGTCGCCCTTGGCGGTGCCGACGATGGTCGCGAAGCCGCCTGAATCGAGTTCGGCACCCACCGAGCACGTCACCTGGCGACTACCGGCGAGCCAGCTCGCGACGTCGATGGTGTCCCAGAACAGGGTGAGCGTCTTGTCTCGCAGTGCGGTGTCCGAGCCGAGATATCCGTTGACGGCGTCGGTGCACGTGCCTTCCAGGTATGCGTCCTGATCGCCCTCGGACGGGTGTTCGCCGGGGAACTGCTGCGTCAGGTTGATCACCGACGCCACCTCGTACGCGTGCGGTGCCGAGCAGTCCACCGGATCGGCAGGCACGTTCTGGTTGATGCCGACGCAGGTGCCGGTTGGCCAGACCTTCGACTGGTCCTGGTCGAGAATCGAGCCGGTCATCTCCATCAGTGCGCCGGTGTTCGACGGCATCTGCACCCCGCAGCGCAGCGTCCGCTCTCCCTTGGCCCAACCGGCCTGGCTGGGGAACATCAGCCCGACGCCGAAGCGTCCGTTGGGATCGAACTTGGCTCCGACGTAGTCGTCGACGGCTGCCGCGCAGTGTTCGTCGCGTAATTCGCTGAACCGGATGGATCCGGGATACGGCGAGCCCGGTCCGAATTCGACGCCGGGGTAGACGCTCATGTCGATATCGCGAGCCACCTCGAAGCGATGGGGATCGGCGCACGATACTTCGGCGAGATCCTGTCGGTCCGTCTCCGGATCGTCGGTGGGCGTCCACTGCAGGCATGCGCCCGGATCGGCAGCACCGAAGGAGGACGCCGAAACTGGCCCATCGGTCGCGGGCCCACTGGCCGTCGCATGGGTGGTGATCTTTTCGGGCGTCGAGAACCCGTCGGAAAGAAAGACCGTCGCCCCCGCGGCCAGCACCGCACCGACCGCAACCATGGCGAGCCCACGTCGAGCTGTGAGTGCAGACAGTGTTCGCCGAGACTTCTCGCTCGGCGGGGAGTCTGTTTCGTATCCGGACATCGCCCTCCATCATGCCCGAGTATGTTCGGTCCTCATGAGCGACCCAACAGGTGACGACGACCTCAGCGAGCTCGCCGGCCGACTGTTCGCGATGGCCCGCACCGGTGACGCGGCCGCTTTGGCGAGTTACGTCGACGCAGGTGTTCCGGTGAATCTGCACAACGAGTCGGGCGACACGCTGGTCATGCTCGCGGCCTACCACGGGCACGCCGACGCGGTGCGGGTACTGGTCGAGCGCGGTGCCGATGTGAACAAGCCCAACGACAAAGGGCAGACCCCACTCGCGGGCGCGGTCTTCAAAGGTGAGGACGACGTGGTGCGCGTGCTCGTCGACGGTGGAGCCGATCCGCACGGCGGCCACCCGTCGGCAATCGATGCCGCCACGATGTTCGGACGCGAGGACTACCTGGGGTTGCTCGGCAAGTAAGGTTCCCTCTCGTGATCGACCTGAAATTCCTTCGCGAAAACCCCGATGCCGTGCGTGCCTCGCAGCGCACCCGAGGCGAGGACCCCGCTCTCGTCGACGCACTTCTCGATGCCGACGCATCCCGCCGGGCCGCGGTTCTGGCCGGCGATCAGCTGCGTGCCGAGCAGAAGGCGTTGGGAAAGCAGGTCGGCAAGGCTTCCGCCGAGGACCGTCCGGGTCTGCTCGCCGGAGCATCGGAGCTTGCTGCCAAAGTGAAGGCCGCTCAGGCTGCCGAAGCCGAGGCCGACGCTGCCCTCGACACCGCCCACCGTGCGATCTCCAACATCGTCCAGGACGGCACGCCCGCAGGCGGCGAGGACGATTTCGTGCTGCTCGAGACCGTCGGGCAGATCCCGGAGTTCGATTTCGAGCCCAAGGATCATCTCGAGCTCGGTGAGTCGCTGAATCTGATCGACATGGAACGCGGAGCCAAGGTCTCGGGCTCGCGCTTCTACTTCATGACCGGCTACGGCGCATTGCTGCAGCAGGGATTGCTCCAGCTCGCCGCGCAGAAAGCCGTCAAGAACGGGTTCACGATGATGATCCCGCCGGTGCTGGTGCGGCCGGAGATCATGTCGGGAACCGGATTCCTCGGCGCACACGCAGACGAGATCTATCGCCTCGAAGCCGACGACCTCTACCTCGTCGGAACCTCGGAAGTTGCTCTTGCGGGCTACCACTCGGGCGAGATCATCGACCTCGCCGACGGCCCGAAGCGGTACGCCGGATGGTCGTCGTGCTTCCGCCGCGAAGCGGGCAGCTATGGCAAGGACACCCGCGGCATCATCCGAGTGCACCAGTTCGACAAGATCGAGATGTTCTCCTACATCAAACCCGAGGACGCAGCCGCCGAACACCAGAAGCTGCTGGAGTACGAGAAGGAAATGCTCGCCGCCGTCGAGTTGCCCTACCGCGTCATCGACACCGCAGGCGGCGACCTCGGCTCCTCGGCCGCTCGCAAATTCGATTGCGAGGCATGGGTTCCCACCCAGCAGGCCTACCGCGAGCTGACCTCCACCTCGAACTGCACGACCTTCCAGGCCCGACGCCTCGGCGTGCGCTACCGCGACGAGAACGGCAAGCCGCAGACCGCAGCGACCCTCAACGGAACCCTCGCCACCACCCGCTGGATCGTCGCGATCCTCGAAAACCACCAGCAGGCCGACGGCACCGTCCGCGTCCCCGAGGCGCTGGTTCCTTTCGTCGGGACGGATGTTCTGCGCTAGTTGGGTCGGCTCAGGCGATGTCGCCGATGCAGTAACCCTCGCCGCCGATGGCCAGCACGAACGTGCGGTTCTGGTACACCCCGGCTGCGTCGATGATGTCTGCGTTGACCTGGGTGTAGATGCCGTTCTGCCCGGTGACGAACACGCTGTCGGGGTCGAACGAGGTGATGCCGGGCAGGATGTCGGGATCGGCCACCAGCGGCGGGACAGTGGGAACGCCGGTGCCGAGAGCATCCCAGGTCTGACGGCCGTCACACACCAGTGGGTACGTCTCTTCCATATCGCTGGGGTTGACCGGAATTCCGGCGAGACGCCCCAGATAGCGATCGACGGTGTAGACCGCGTCCGCCGCGTCGAACACGGGGGCGGTGCCGGTGGGGTAGACGGTGGGGCATGCGTAGCCGGAGGCGATCTCACTGCGCTTCACGCTGACCGTCGCGGTGGGCCCGGTCCACGTCACCGCGTACTGGCCGTCGACGCCGGGGGGCGGCAACGGCAGCGAGGATGGCCTCGGGGTCGACGTACATGGTCGGAACGTCGGTGGGCGGAACCGTCCAGCACCGTGCCGTGACGACGCCGATTCCGCCGCCGGTGAGGTCGCCCACGAACGGTCGCAGCGCCATCGCGGCATCGGGGTTACCGGGAACCTCGCCGACGGGTGGGCCGGGCGGAATCGGTGGGGGCGTGGTGGTGGTCGCGGAGGCCGTGGTCGGAGTTGTCGTCGACGTCGTTGCCTCGGTGGTGTTGCTCGTCGCCCCGGACTGTTCGGACGGCAGTCCGACTGCGGAATCGCAGGCCCCCACCAGGGCCAGCGTTGCGATCAGCGGCAGCGCGGTTCGGACGACCCTGGTCCGCCGTGGTGATGCCGCAGTGTTCTTCACTTCGTTTCTCCCCCGTTGCTTTCGACCGGACCTGTCATCTCCCGGACCTTTTCTCCGGCATCGTCCACCGACTACGCTAACGGACTGTGGAACCCGTCTACCGATCAGTCATCGGCATCGCTCGTGCAGTGTTCGCGTTCGAGGGCCTGAAATTCGACGTCGAGGGCGAGGAACACATCCCTGCCACCGGCGGAGCCGTCATCGCCGTCAACCACACCGGATACATGGACTTCACCTACGCCGGGCTACCGCCGCGACGGGTGAAGCGCTACATCCGGTTCATGGCGAAGAAGGAAGTCTTCGACAACAAGATCTCCGGCCCGATCATGCGTGCACTGCGGCACATCCCCGTCGATCGTGGAGCAGGCGCGGAGTCGTACAAGTCGGCCGTGGCGAGCCTGCGCAACGGCGAGCTTGTGGGCGTGTACCCGGAGGCGACCATCAGCCGCAGCTTCGAGATCAAGGAATTCAAGTCCGGCGCAGCGCGCATGGCCATCGAGGCAGGCGTGCCGATCATCCCGACGGTCATCTGGGGTGCGCAGCGTGTGTGGACGAAGGGATATCCGAAACGGTTGGGCCGCACCAACACTCCCATCTCGATCGCCGTCGGTGAGCCGTTGCCGCCGGTCGGCCCACCGAACGAGCTGACCGAGAAACTGCGCACAGTGATGCAGAAGATGCTGCTGGAACTGCAGGAGAGCTACCACCACGAGCCGGGCGCGTACTGGGTTCCGGCGCGATTGGGCGGCAGCGCACCGACCCTCGAAGAAGCAGACAAGCTCGACGCCCAGGACCTCGCGGCACGTGCGGCCAAGCGGGCCGAGTAGAGCACGGCGATGAACCTCCGCGGTGAACGGGTCGTGTTGCGGCCCGTCACCGCCGAGGACGTGCCGGAGCTACGCCGGATACTGCACACCCCCGAGGTGTACGCGCGGTGGGGCGACGAGGACGCCGACGAGAACTGGCCGTTCGACAACCCCGAGGAGAAGCGTCTGGTTGTCGAATTCGACGGCGCAACAGTGGGATTGATCCAGTTCAGCGAAGAGACCGATCCGATGTACCGGCATGCGTCGATCGACATCTTCTTGGACCCGGCAGTGCACGGCCGCGGCGTCGGAAAGGACGCCGTCGGCACGCTGGTGCGGTACCTGACAGTCGACCTGGGGCATCATCGGTTGGTGATCGACCCCGCTGCCGACAACGCTGTGGCCATAGCCTGTTACAGCGCAGTCGGTTTCGAGCCCGTCGGAATCATGCGCAAATACGAGAAGGGTCCGGGCGGTTGGCACGACAGCCTCTTGATGGACCTGATCGTCGAATAGCTATCGGTGGTTCGCCGGAGTGGAGCCCGCGGAACGACCGGTAGGGCTGGGAAGTGTCAGACGGAATCGTGCGCCGGTAGGTCCTGCGGCACAGACGAGTTCGCCGCCGTGAGCGCGCGCCAGCGTGCGTGCGATGGACAACCCCAGCCCGACGCCGCCCGAAGAACGGTCACGCGCAGAGTTCAGTCGTACGAGCCGCTCGAAGACGCGTTCGCGATCGGCTTCTGCGACGCCGGGACCCTCGTCATCGACGGTGACGAACGCCTGTGAATCGGCTCCTGTCGTCACTCGGACGGTACCGCCGGGCGGTGTGAAACGAGCGGCGTTGTCGAGGACGTTCGAGACAATTTGCTCGACGCGGCCCACGTCCACCCTGACCGGCACCGGTTGCGATCCGTCGACCTCGAACCGGACCTGAGGGGACAGCAGGGCCGCGCGATCGACGGTGCGCCGAACCACGTCGGCGAGGTCTGCGTCGGTCACCTCCAGCTCCGAAGTGTTCTCTGCACGAACGGAATCGAGCATGTCGCCCACCAGCCGCGACGCCCTGGCAGATTCGCCGACCAACAGCTCGCTCCATCTCCCGACCCGATCGGGGCGGTGCTCGGCGTCGCGCTGCAACGACTGAGCCAGCGCCGAGATCCCGGCTACCGGCGTACGCAATTCGTGTGCCGCGTCGGCCAGGAACCGTCGCATGTCCTCCTCTGCTCGACGCGCCGACTGCGCGGCCGCAGCCTCCTTGCGCTCGGCATCCTCGAGGGCGTCGAGCATCTCGTCGACGGCTGATGCTGTGCGGCCCAGGTCCGTCTTCGGCTTGGATGGAAGAAGCCGTCGCCTCTGTCGCCGTTGGTGATTCGGCGCGCGACCGACGTCATGGAGTCCAGAGGTGACAGCGCGCGCCGCACCGCGTAGGTCAGTGCGGCGGCGGCCAGCAGCAGAGTGACAGCACCGGCAGCACCATCAGGATGCGTAATTGCCGGCGGACATCGGCGATCGCGGTGGTGTCGCCGAGTAGCGACAGCGTCGACCCGTCGGGCAGGGGCTCGGTGATCTCCAGCGAATCCGACGGCGGGGCAGGAGGATCGGGTGGACCGGGAGGGCTGGGAGTCTTCGACTGTCCGGCAGGCGGGGCCGGGGTTGCGGGCCTGATATCCGGCCCGGGCGGTCCGCTGCCGGGTGCGCCGTAGACCGTGCCGTCTGCCGCGGTGACACGTACTCGGATGGCGTCGCCCTGGAGGGACTGCACCAGATCGCTGGACTCGACGCCGCTCTCCACGAGCTCGATCGCACGGGATGCCCTGTCGGTCAACCGCGCTTCCAGATCGCGCCGAAGCTGTTGACCCAGAACGACATCGACCGATGCCCCAACGATCACCAGAAGTACCGCGAACAGGACGACGACAGTGGCGACCACTCGCGTACGCAACGACGGCGTCGGTGTGCGGTTCACTGCGGGGCCCGCAGGGCGTAACCGAGGCCGCGGACGGTGTGGATCAACCGCGGTCCATGGGCTTCCATCTTGCGACGCAACGCACTGACGTGCACTTCCACCAGGTTGGCGTCGTACGCGCCGTAGCCCCAACCCGATTCGAGGATAGATGTTTTCGAGACAGTGCGACCGCGCTGCGCGACGAGGAAGGTTGCCAACCGGAGTTCGGTCGCCGTCAGATCGAGGACGTGACCGGCGCGGGTGACGACCCCCGCGGACTCGTCGACCAGTAGATCGCCCACTTGGATGGCGTCCGAGGATCTGCCGCGTCTACGCAGCACCGATTTCGCTCGTGCGACCACCTCGTCGAGCTGAAACGGCTTGACCACGTAGTCGTCTGCGCCGTCGGTCAATCCACGCAGGCGGTCTTCCAGCCGATCCTTCGCGGTGACCATGATGATTCCTGCATCGCTGCTCTGGCGGACGATGTCGATGAGCGCAAACCCGTCCCGCGCGCCGGGCAGCATGACGTCGAGAATCACGACATCGGGGCGGAAGCCTGCCATCGTGGTCTCGAAGTCGTCGCCGTCGGGCAAGGACGCGGCGGTGAATCCCGCGTCCTCGAATGCGGCCATC
This sequence comes from Rhodococcus sp. BS-15, assembly GCF_000813105.1. NCBI lineage: Bacteria > Bacillati > Actinomycetota > Actinomycetes > Mycobacteriales > Nocardiaceae > Rhodococcus > Rhodococcus sp. BS-15. Next base: position 7,405 of record NZ_BAOX01000197.1, read on the forward strand.
AGCGCTTCTCGGATGGGTAACGAGTCCTCCACCACCATCACCCGGGGAGCGGAACTGTATGTCATGCCTCGATTGTCACCCACCAGCTGAAGTGATCCTGAAGATGCGCGCGGCTTCAGGGTGACTTCAGCTAGCCGCGGCAGGGTCGATGACAGACCGAAACGAACGACACAGACCAGAACATGGAGTGAACGTGAACGATCAGACTCAGCCGATCCCCGCCGCCTCGAACCCGGAGCCAGTCCCCGGCAACGCGGTTCGAGAGACCAGTCCGAAGCGGTGGAAGGGACGGGTACCGCTGGTGGCGACGGCGGCAGCGGGACTCGCAGTCGGTGCGCTGGTTGCATCGGCAGTCTTCGCTGCGACTGGGCCGGACGTCTCGCCCGGAGTGTCCACGGTGGCGTCGACTTCGACCCTCGGGCAGCGGACCGACGGAGGTGGCGGGTCGGATGTACCTGCAGTGCCGGCAGCTCCGGATTCCGGTGACGGAGCTACGGTTCCCGCTGTTCCGACACCACCGGGATCTGCGGACGGTGCTACTCCTGCGACCCCGGGAGATGGGGCGACGCCGCCTGCGCCTCCGGCTGAGGGTGACGGTGCGACGCCGCCTGCTCCGCCCACACCGGGTGCTGAGGGTGACGGTGTGACGCCGCCTGCTCCGGCCGATGGCGCGACTCCTCCGCTCCGCCGGCAGCTCCCTCGGGTTCCTGAATCAACCTCGTCCAGCCCGCACCGTTCTCGGTGCGGGGCTGGATTGTTCGTTCGGTTCGTGTCGGCAGGCTCAGGCGATGTGGGGGCCTGCTCGGGCGTGGGATGGTCGAGGTTGTCGGTAGGGGTCGACGGTTGCTGGTGGTACGATCCCCCGCAAGCGGGAGGTGCCCCCACAGGGGTGGTTGTCGGTGCCGATGAACACTTCCCAGTCACTGTGGTGGATGAGTCGGTGATGGAATCCGCACAGTAGAACGAGGTTGTTCATGTCGGTGGGGCCACCATCGGCCCAATGCCAGATGTGATGCGCCTCTGTCCACGCGGCGGGTTTGCCGCAGCCGGGGAACGCGCAGGTGTGGTCTCGTGCGATGAGGGCTTTGCGTTGTTTGGCGGTGACGGTGCGGGCGGTGCGGGCGAGGTTGATCGGGGAGCCGTGCTCGTCCATGACGATGGCGGTGAGGACGCAGTCGCAGGCGAGTTGCCGGGAAGTGTTGTGGGACAGTGGCCCCATCCAGGGCAGCCACCCGACGGTGGTGCCGTCGCCGAACAGGTCCCTGTATGCGTCACGATCCGCGGCAGGGTGGCCGTCGTCATCGGATTCGTCTGCAGTGCGGGTGTTCTCGTCGTCGGTGATGTCGTCGGTGTCTGCACTGTCGCGGAGGTCGGTGAGATCGCGCAGGCTGATGTGCAGGTTCAGGTGGGGGCGTTCGCCGCCTTCGGTGGGCCGGCTACTGGAGGCGAGGTACTGGTCGAGGATGTGGCCGAAGGCGTCGGCCCTGCGTCGGGCGGGGCTGCGGTCGTCTGCGATTTTGAGTGTCTCGGTGCCGTCGGCTGCGGGTCGGGGTTCGGTCAACGGTGAGAGTGCGGTGAGCAGCTTCTCGCCGGTGATCGCATCGAAATCTCCTTTGAGCACCAACCGCCCGTTCAACGTCTTCGAGGCGAAGAGTTCGTTGCGGTCGGTGTTCTCGGGTGGTGGGGTCTTGCCGCCGAACTCGTCCTCGAGCTTGGTGATCGCTGCACGGATCCGGCCGGTACGCGCGTCGGGCCCGGTCGCGGCGGCGATCATCGCGGTGCGGGCTATATCGCGACCCTCTTCCGGGAGGTCCTTCGGTGGTGTTTCGACGAAGGTGAGGATCAGCGCGGCGTGGTCGACGGACATGACGCCGGT
>NZ_BAOX01000196.1:0-9284 GCF_000813105.1 Rhodococcus sp. BS-15
GGGGCGTGCTCGACGCTTTTCCTGTCAGTGCGACTTTGGCGGCACGGGACCCGGTCCCGAGTTTGTAGATGTGGGCGGCGTTGGTGGCGGTCTCCGGTACGAACGCGACTTCGACGTGCAGACGGTCGGTGCGCATCAACCTGGTGAGAACGGCGGCCAGCGAGGCATCGTCGCCCAACACGATGATGCGTGGTGCGGGGGCGGATTCGATGTCTGCGAACAGCGCGCTGCAGTCGTCGTCGGTCGGTACGGCATCGGCGTTGCGCAGTGGGACGTCGGTCAGCGTGATCGGCAACGGCGGGTTTCCGCACTGCAGAACGAACGGTGTCACGGCGCTCCTAGATCTTCGGTGAACCCTCGAACGACCATAGTGCCCTCGTTTCGGCTCGACCGTAGCGGCATGCGGGCCAGCTCACCGCCTCGGCTAGACTGTTCTCCCGGCCACTGTCGCGCCTGCGACAAATGGTGACGGCTGCGTTCGATCGAGCAATATTTGCAGCACGTCCTCGCACGAAAGCAACGTAGGAGAGCACATGCCGGCGATAGTCCTGATCGGCGCCCAGTGGGGCGACGAGGGCAAAGGCAAAGCCACCGACCTTTTCGGCGAACGCTCCAGTGGGTCGTTCGTTACCAGGGCGGCAACAACGCCGGCCACACCGTGGTCCTTCCGAACGGTGACAAGTTCGCGCTGCACCTGATCCCGTCGGGAATTCTCACGCCCGGCGTGAAGAACGTCATCGGCAACGGCGTCGTCGTAGACCCGGGTGTGCTGCTCACCGAGCTCGACGGTCTCGAAAAGCGCGACGTCGATACGTCGAACCTGCTGCTCAGCGCCGATGCGCACCTGATCATGCCGTACCACGTGGCCATCGACAAGGTGACCGAGCGCTTCCTCGGAGCCAAGAAGATCGGAACCACCGGCCGGGGCATCGGGCCGTGCTATCAGGACAAGATCGCTCGCGTCGGCGTCCGCGCAGCCGATGTGCTCGACGAGAAGATCCTGACCCAAAAGGTCGAGGCTGCACTGGAATTCAAGAACCAGGTGCTCTCGAAGATCTACAACCGGCGGGCTCTCGACTCGCAGCAGGTCGTCGACGAGGTGCTCGAGCAGGCCGAGGGCTTCAAGCACCGCATCACCGACACCAGGCTGCAGTTGAACCTGGCACTGGAACGCGGCGAGACGATTCTGCTCGAGGGATCGCAGGGCACCCTGCTCGACGTCGATCACGGCACCTACCCGTACGTCACGTCCTCGAATCCGACTGCGGGCGGCGCGTCGGTCGGTTCCGGTATCGGCCCCAACAAGATCGGGACCGTCCTCGGCATCCTGAAGGCCTACACGACGCGTGTCGGCTCGGGTCCGTTCCCGACGGAGCTGTTCGACAATCACGGTGAATACCTGGCCAAGCAAGGTGGCGAGGTGGGTGTCACCACCGGTCGTGCTCGACGCACCGGCTGGTTCGACGCCGTCATCGCGCGCTACGCCACCCGCGTCAACGGCATCACCGACTACTTCCTGACCAAGCTCGACGTGCTCTCGAGCCTGGACACGGTGCCCATCTGTGTCGCCTACGACGTCGACGGCGTCCGGCACGACGAGATGCCGATGACACAGACCGGTTTTCACCACGCGAAGCCGATCTACGAAGAGATGCCCGGTTGGTGGGAAGACATCTCCGGTGCCCGCACGTTCGAGGAACTGCCGATCAACGCGCAGAACTACGTCCTGCGTCTCGAGGAGCTCTCGGGTGCGTACATGTCGTGCATCGGAGTCGGACCGGGCCGCGACGAAACCATCGTTCGGCGGGACATTCTGCGGTAGACAGCTCTGCGAAATTTCACGCCCCGAGGCCCACGGCCTCGGGGCTTTTTCGTACCTCGAACCGTGCCGTGGCAGCCTGCTTGGACAGCGGCGTCGAAACAGCGACAGTGGCCGGAAAAAGCTTTGAAAAGGTGTCGCCACCGCCGTTCAAAAGCGGCACACCAGCGGTGATCTTCTGGTAGTCAAGACATTTCGTGTCCACTACTGCTTTACATCAAATGTTCATGTGTAATCCTGGAGTTCGAAATATGCAGTCAAAAAGACTCCTGGACTTTTACCATCGCTTGGGTAACGGACCGGACGGTCGTTGCGAAACAATGGATATCGCACCCAGTTGCGGAGGCCCACATTCCGGCCGACCGACCCACATCGGGTCACCTCCCCCTCGGCCTCACGAACAAGGCCACCGAAGAAAGCGACAACGAATGAACAAGGCAACCAAGGGCGCCGTAGCTGCGGGGGCGGCAGCTGTACTGCTGCTCGGCGGTTTGGGATCCTACGCACTGTGGCAGGACACCGAGACCGTAACCGGAGGTGAGATCAACTCCGGCGAACTGAACTTCGCCCCGGTCCCCGGAACGGCGGCCTGGACCGAGACCTCGGTCACGCCCAACGCGGATCTCGGAGCCGACCCTTCCGGCTTCCTCATCGTGCCGGGCGACGTTCTCGAGTACTCGACTCAGTACACGGTCGATTGGGCAGGAGACAATCTGCGAGCCTCCATCACGGCGGACTTCACCGCGGTCGGTGGCGACACGGCATTGGCGGCCGCGCTGGACACCGAGGTGTCGGTGAACGGTGGTACATCGTTGCCCAACGGATCCGCCGTCGACCTTCCGTTGACGACGTCTCCGCAGACCATCTCCGTCGAGGTGACCATCACGTTCGACGAAGACACGGCCGGTCTGATCGCCCAGAACGAGAGCGTCGACCTCAATGCCTTCACCCTGACGCTCGACCAGGTTCGTCCCTGATCTGTTGCGGTGACGAACAAGCACGGTCGTTATTGGGCGCTCGCAGCCGCGTCCGTCGCTGTGGTGGTCTTCGGATCAGCACAGTCGACGGGCGCGCTGTGGCGTGACGAGCAGATCGTTGCCGGCGGGACCATCAACTCCGGCACCTTGGACATCGAGGTCGGCCCGAACGGAGCGGAAGTGAACGATTACGTTCTCGCTGCACTCGGTTCGGCCAATCTCGGACCGAACGGTTTCTCGCAGGCACCGCTGTCGATTCGGAACTCCGGCAACGTACCGTTCGACTTTCGGCTGCAGGGAACCACGTCGACCGGAACAGTCCCTCTTGTCTTGACTGCGACAATTGTTGCGGCCGAGACGAATTGCCCGGCGTCAGGTACACCGACGGGTCCGACGACACAGTTGTACAGCGGAAGTGCCAGTGGCGCGCAAGCTCCGGTGCCACCGGCGGCCAGACTGTTGGCCGCAGGTGCCCGCGAAGTGTGGTGCTTTCGGCTCGCCGTCGGTGCCACTCCACCGCAGAGCGCGTCGTCGACGGTGACGTTCTCGTTCCGGGCGGACCAGACATGAATGCCGACGACGACACGGACGTGATCGACACCGTGACAGACGTGTCCGAGGAGAACCGGACCGGTGTCTGGTGGTGGGTGAGCCGGATCGCGTCGTACACGCTCCTGGCGGCGATGTTGTTCGTTCTCGGGGTGACCGTCGTCGTTCCGAAAGTCACCGGTTCGACGCCGTACACGATTCTCACCGGCTCGATGAAGCCGTCGTACCCACCGGGAAGTCTGGTTGTGGTCAAGCCCGCAGCTGCAGACGAACTCGAGGTAGGTACTGCGATCACCTATCAAATCCGTTCGGGCGAGCCCGAAGTGGTGACTCACCGCATCGTGGCGACCCAGCAGAGCGGACGAGGTATCACCACCTATGTCACACGCGGGGACAACAACGGATCCGACGACGAGAACCCGGTGCAGATCGGGCAGATTCGCGGAAAAGTCTGGTACTCGGTGCCGTACATGGGCTACGTCAACAACTGGCTCAACGGTGAACAGCGAAAGATCACAGTGACCGTCATCGTCATCGGATTGGTCGGGTATGCACTGTTCATGTTCGTCGGGGCCGGTGTCGATCGCCACCGGAGCCGGAAGGAGCAGTCGCCTTGAGACACAGCGCCTTTGTCGCCTGCACGGCCGTCTTCGCGGGCGTCGCAGTCGTGTTGTTCCTCGGTGCCGGATCGACCCGCGCGCAGACCGTCAAGTACAGCGACGACGGGAGGGAGTGGGCGTCGACCCTTCGAAGCGCATTCTTCGACAACGATATTCGGTGGGTTCCCGGAGACGCGCGTGAATCGCAGTTCCACGTGTTCAACGACACCGACCGGGACGGACGGCTCTGGCTGACCTTCGACAGCGACAACCCGGCGTTCCTCCGATCCCTGAGCGTCTCGATCGGCGGCGGCGAGCTGGCCGAATCGTGCGCGTGGATCGACCTCGCGGCCGGGCAGAAGAAGCGCATCGACGCCACGATCACGATGGCCGAAGCTGCCGGAAACGACACCCGTTCCTCCTCTGCTGCAGTCGATCTCGTTGTGCAGTGGGACAACAGCAACAGCGCCGAGTGCCCGGTGTCATCGGGTGCGCGGACGGATATGGAAGGGGCGCAGCCCTGATGTCGCGTCACAGTGACACCGCCGGTCCGAGGGCGGTTCTCCGCCGAACAGGCTCCGCGCTCATCAGCGCACGCGCCCGGGCCATCATGTCGATCGGCATCGTGCTCGGCCTCGGTGCGGTGGGAACCCTTGCTGCGTGGTCGGATACGGCGACGGCGACGTCGGGTGTGTTCACGACGGGCAGGCTCGATATCAAGGTCGGCGACCCTGCCATCGACAACAACCCGCCGGCGTTCACCACGACGCTGGCCAATCCTGCGATCTGGCCGGGAGATACCGTCGCGGCCGGGCTTCTGGTGACCAACGACGTCGGTTCGGTCGCCAATTCCTACACTATTTCTGTTCTGGCCAGCAATGCCACTCTCGGGAATCTTCTCAACTCTTCGGTGCACTCCGGTGCGCCTGTGTCCGGCGCATGTGGTGGAAGCCCGATCAGCACGGTGACGGGACTCGGAACATCGAAGGTCTTCCCCGGTCTGAATCGGTCACTGATTGCGCGGCCAACAGCCGCCATCATCGCTGGGCAGACCGATCAACTGTGCATCAGCGTGACCATGCCGGCAGGGACAGCTCAGCCCAATCCCGTTGCCACCGGCACTATCACGTACACCATCACCGCGACGTCGACGTAGATCATGTCCGATACCCACGCAGCCACCCCCATGCGATCTCGCCCGCGTCTGCTTCGCGAGATCGCTCTGACCGTCGGCGCTGTCGCCGGGCTCGTCTGTGTGCTGTTCGCACTCGCGGCCGTGTTCTTCGGCATCACCCCCTTGATCTTCCGTTCCGGGTCCATGGCCCCGGCTATCGACACCGGCGCTCTGGCGCTGAGCAAGACGACTCCGGTCGCGGACATCGAGGTCGGCGACATCGTCAAGGTGACCAACGCGTCGGGAACAGGAATCACCCACCGCGTGGTCGAGATCGGGGCGGTCGGAACCGATAGTGCACAGCTGTTCCTCAAGGGTGACGCGAACGCTGAGCCCGATGCCGAGAGCTACGTGGTGTCCGAGGCCGATCGTGTGTTCTTCAGCGTCGGGAAACTCGGCTACGCGGTCACCTGGCTCAGCGGCCCGGTCGCAGTGTTCATCGGTGGCATCGCCGTCGGCGTACTTCTCATGACCGCGTTCGGATTTCGTAGGCCGACGGTGGAGTCCCCTGCGCAGCCCGACGACGACGATCGACTGCAGGAACCGCCCAGTGGGCGGCACAGCGCCCAGGGACGCGGGACGTCCACCCTCGGTGTGGTGCTCGCGCTGGCGGCCATCTCGGCAGTGGGCATCAGTGCCTCGAACACTCCGACAACCCTTGCTGCGGGACAAGATACGGCAACGGCCCTCAGCGGCACCTTCACCACGGCCCTGCCGATTCCAGCACCGCTGTCGCTGACTTGTACGAATGCAGAGCGGGGGCTTCTCGGTGCGATTCGCTTCGTGAATCTCACCTTCCCATCACGGGGGGCGCAGTACACCTACCAGTTGACATTGAAAAAGGCTGGTGAAAACGACCGTGAGTTCGCGGTAGCCGGGACTGCTGCTACCGGGGTGGTCATCACTCAAGCAGTGGAGAACGGAGCACTCCTGCAATTGCTACCGCTGCCGCTGGCCCCGGTGCTCGACGGCGTCTACACCGCATCCATTCGAACCAAATCGGGCACGAGGTTCTCGCAGCCGAGCCCCACTGCGAACATAACGATGAACAACGGTCTTCTCATCGGCCTGGCTGCCAGTGCTCGTTGCGGAGGCACCCCGGCTGCCGCTCGCAGCGCCCCACGAGCGATCGTTCCGGAGACCACGACACAGGCCCCCCACGGCGACGTCTCCGCTTGTTCCGGACTCGACGCTCGCACCGGCCCCGACCACGACGGATCCGTCGCTCACCGAGGAGTCTCCGGCTCCGCCACCGGTCGAGGTTCCGCCGACCACGACCACCCCGTCGTCCACCACCGACACACCCGCTGCCCTACCGGAGGAGGTCACCACCCCGCCTGCTCCCGCGGCTCTGTCCGCCCCGGTGGCTTCGCCGTCGGGTGCGTCGACTGCCCGGGTCGTCGACATCGACGGCGCTCCGACTCTGCAGATCGTCGACGCCACCGGAGCAGTCCAGTACAGCGCCCCCCGCCACGTCCAGTGAGGCCTACGGCTACGGCGTCAACTGGTCGGCCGGTGATCAGCTGTGGCTACTCGGTCCCGATGAGCTCGTTCGTCTCGACGGCACCGGCGGTTCGTGGTCGCGGTCGGTGATCGATCCGGCAGATGTGGATCGGATTCCGGCGGATATTCTCGCGTTGCTGAATTAGCGCCGTCACATATATGTCCGAATCGAACTGCGCATATGCTCACCGGCGTGGATAATTGCGACCAGGTATAGCGACGGAAGGTCGAGCGATGACTAAAAATTACAACGGATTGGAAGTTTTCAGCTACCAATTCGATCGCTTCGCATACGAACATCCCTGGATCGGCGCTCAGGCCGGTGAATTCATGCTCGGCCCCGAGGGCGGGGGAATGCTCGAATTCACGCACGCTACCGTGTTCGCTCTTCCCGAAGGTGGCGCCCACGAAGTGCACGGTCCGATCCTGGACTGGTACCTCGGTCACGGGGGACCCTATGGCGCACTTGGTTATCCGATCAGCAACGAGCGTCCGACGCCCACCGGATCAGGTCGGTACAACCTCTTTCAACGCGGTGCTATCGGGTGGCTTCCGGATGTGGGTGCATTCACCATCGGTGGTCGGCGCGAAGAATCCGATGTCACCCCGGGGCCGGAAGCCGTATTGGTGTCAGCAGTCGACGCTCCTATCGCGGCTCTCGGTATATCTGCCTGAAATCCATTCTTCTTCCCCGTTTCGGGCGGTTTATTCGGTCGAGCAGTTTCAATCGTTGAGGTAGTAATTCAGAACAACGTCGGCTCGTCGAATCCCGGGACCCCTTCGATACCGAGAATCTTTTGTTTGGTATTCGTACCACCCGGTGCCGAGAAGCCGCCGACTTCCGTGCCTGCGCCGAGCACCCGATGGCACGGGACGATGATCGGCACGGGGTTACGTCCCAACGCGCCACCCACGGCCTGGGCTGCACCGGGGTGGCCGAGCCTGCGGGCGATGTGGCCGTAGGTGAGTGTCGCGCCCAGGGGAATCCCGCTACATACGGTGTACACCGAGGCGTCGAACTCCGAGACTTGGAGCAGCAGCGGAATCGGGCTCATGTCGACGGTCCGTCCATCGAGCAGGGCGACGATTCGCCCGATCGCGTCGGCCGCGAGCGCGTCGACAGGCCCTTCCGCTGCGCCGAAGCCGGTCAGGTAGTCCAACAGCGCCTCATCCGACGGTTCGGGCAGGGCGACGGCGACCACTCCGTCGTCGGTCCACGCGATGCCGCAACGGCCGATGGCGGTGTCGAAGAGCGTGCTGCTCGGCATCGGTCCATTATCCACCTGGCCCCGAGCGGCAGTCCAGTGGAATGCGCAATGGACTTGAATGTTCGAGGCCAGTGGGCGAATACTGGTGGGCATGGCTTCGAGAGTCCTCAACGCAACGTCACTGGCCCGCGATCTCGGCAGCTGGCGCGGCGACGCGTCCTCGGACGGATCCGGTAGGCGCAAGGCGTCGCGTCCGACGTATCGCGCGTTGGCCGACGGCGTTCGACTACTGATTCACGACGGTCGCATCCCGCTCGGCGTCGGTCTGCCCAGTGAGCGTGATCTGTCGGCGGCCCTCGATCTCAGTCGCACCACCATCACGTCCTCGTACTCGGTACTGCGAGACGAGGGTTATCTGATCAGCAAGCAGGGATCGCGCAGTACCGTCGCCCTCCCCGCTGCACCCACTCCCAATGGAATGTTGATTCAGTCGACTTCGCCCTCGGGTCCGGTCGTGGACATGTCCCATGCTGCGATGGCAGCGGCGGACGGCACCATGACCGCCGCGTACGAGTCTGCGCTGCAAGCACTTCCGACGTATCTGCCGACGCACGGCATGGAGCCCATCGGTCTGGCGGTGCTGCGGGAGGCCATTGCGCAACGCTTCGTCGAGCGTGGCCTGCCGACGACGGCCGATCAGATCATGGTGACTTCCGGTGCACAGCAAGCAGTTCGGCTACTACTGGGCACCTTGACCTCGCCCGGCGACCGGGTGCTGATCGATCACCCGACCTACCCCAACGCCCTCGAGGCCATCAGGCGGGTCGGTGCGCGTCCCGTTCCGGTGCCGGTACGTCCGGCCGACGGCGACTGGGATCTCGACGGGATTCGCAGTGCAGCACGGCAAACGGCCGCCAAGGTCGCGTATCTGATTCCGGACTTCCACAATCCCACCGGGCAGGTGCTCGGTGCCGAGGGGCGGGCCGAACTCGCACGCATCACCCGCGACACTCGTATGACGCTCATCGTCGACGAAACGATGGTGGACCTGTGGCTCGACGCCCCGCCGCCGCCGCCGGTCGCGTCGTTCGGGCGGGTCTCGGGGTCGGACATCGTCACGATCGGCTCGGCATCCAAGTCGTTCTGGGGCGGCCTGCGCATCGGCTGGATCAGGGCGCATCCGTCGCTCGTCTCGCAGTTGGCAGGCTCGCGGGCAGCGCACGACCTCGGCACCTCGATCATGGATCAGTTGGCGTCCTCGTTCCTGCTGCAGGACGCCGAACCCGCGCTCGAGCTCCGTCGATCGCAGCTACGTGAGCGCCGCCACGTCCTCGAAGATGCTCTGGCCGAACACCTTCCGGACTGGCGCTACCGACGCTCCGAGGGCGGCATGTCGCTGTGGTTGCAGCTACCCGCGCCGGTGTCGAGTGCGCTCGCCGCCACCGCGCCCGCATT
>NZ_BAOX01000195.1:0-9288 GCF_000813105.1 Rhodococcus sp. BS-15
CTGTCCGATCCGGCTTCGCCCGAGCAGCGGAGACGGCGGCGGACGGGGCGCAGTCCGTCGAGGATCCGGTGTCCGTCTGTCATCGGGTGCTCGCCCGCAGCACGCCACGGCGCGGGCGTTAGGGTTGTCGTTGTGCGTCTGACCGAATTTCGTGAACTGCTCACCGAGGAGTTCGGCTCCGTTCGTGGTGATTCCCTGCTGACCGATCACGTGCTGTCCGGTATAGGTCGAACCGGAGCGCAGGCCATCGAGGACGGCGTGGATCCACGCGAAGTGTGGCGATCGATCTGTTACGAGTTCGATGTGCCGAGAGAACGCTGGTAACTCCTCGGGTCCTTACGATCCTCTCGGCGTGTCGATTGCTGCGGTAGTTGACTCGAACACGTGTTCCCCTATGCTTGTGTCAACGGTTGCCGGGCGGTTTCGAGAAACTTCTTGTCGGTACCCCGATCTAGCGTTACCGACGACAAAGCTGATCGACACGACACAGCTGAACGACACGACACAGGGAGCTCACGATGGCTGCATACGATCGCGACAAAGCACTCGATCTCGCACTCGCGCAGATCGACAAGAACTTCGGCAAGGGTTCGGTGATGCGCCTCGGCGACGAGGTCCGCCAGCCCATTGCCGTGATCCCCACGGGATCGATCGCGCTCGATGTGGCACTCGGCATCGGAGGGTTGCCGCGTGGACGTGTCATCGAGGTCTACGGTCCGGAATCCTCGGGTAAGACCACCGTCGCCCTTCACGCGGTGGCCAGTGCTCAGCGCGCCGGCGGCATCGCCGCCTTCATCGACGCCGAGCACGCACTGGATCCCGACTACGCGAAGAAGCTCGGTGTCGACACCGATGCACTGCTGGTGTCGCAGCCCGATACCGGTGAGCAGGCTCTCGAGATCGCCGACATGCTGATCCGTTCGGGTGCTCTCGACATCCTCGTGATCGACTCGGTGGCGGCACTGGTACCGCGCGCCGAGATCGAGGGCGAGATGGGCGACAGTCACGTGGGTCTGCAGGCCCGCCTGATGAGCCAGGCGTTGCGCAAGATCACCGGTGCCATGAGCAACTCCGGTACCACCGTCATCTTCATCAACCAGCTGCGCGAGAAGATCGGCGTCATGTTCGGCTCTCCCGAAACCACCACCGGTGGTAAGGCATTGAAGTTCTACGCCTCGGTGCGCCTCGACATCCGCCGCATCGAGACTCTGAAGGACGGAACCGACGCCATCGGTAACCGCACCCGGGTCAAGGTGGTCAAGAACAAGGTTGCGCCGCCGTTCAAGCAGGCCGAGTTCGATATCATCTACGGCAAGGGCATCAGCCGCGAAGGCTCGTTGATCGACATGGGCGTCGAGCACGGCTTCATCCGTAAGTCGGGTTCGTGGTTCACCTACGAAGGGGACCAGCTCGGCCAGGGCAAGGAGAACGCCCGCAAGTTCATGCTCGAGAACCCGGACGTGCGGGACGAGATCGAGAAGAAGATCATGGAGAAGCTGCAGATCGGCGCGGACGTCACCGCCGAAGAGCCCGCAGCTGCTCCGGTCGACTTCTAGCCTGTCGTCGCTGTGCAGCAGCGAGACGAAGGCGGCGGCACCGAGGCGCAGGCGAAAGATATCTGCCTTCGGCTGCTGACCGACCGAGCGCGCAGCAGGCACGAACTCGAAGCCAGCCTGGCCAAGAAGGGTTTCGCTACCGAGATCGCGAACGCTGTTCTCGACCGGCTCGAGAAGGCCAAACTGGTCGACGACGAATCGTTCGCGCAGCAGTGGGTCCAATCTCGGCACAAGTACTCCGGCAAGGGAAAACGTGCACTGAGTATGGAGCTCCGCAACAAGGGAGTCAGTAGTGAACTCGCAGTGCATGCACTGGATCTGATCGATGCCGAGGACGAACGCCGTCGCGCAGGTGAGTTGGTACGCAAGCGATTCCGCACCCTGCATTTGCCCGATCCGAATGGACCCGACGCTCGCGCGGATCGAGACAAGGTGGTGCGCAAGTTGGTGGGCATGCTCGCGCGCCGCGGATACTCGCAAGGAATGGCATTTGCGGTGGTCAAAGAAGAACTCGACCGCGTCGGTGCCGACACCGGAGACTTCGACGGCCCCGACTCCATGTGATCGTCCACCTCGAGCCGGTGCCGTCGAGAAACAGTAAGGCCCGCAACACCACTGGTGTTGCGGGCCTTACTGATACCAGTCACGGCGAAGAGCTATCAGGCCGCCTGGCCGGCATCCGCAGCCGGTACGGGAGTACCGGATTTACTCTTGCCGGTTCTCAGCCTCTTCTCGACCGCGGTGGCGAGCTTGGTCAGGGAGGAGTTGATGATGATCATGATGACGGCCACGACCACCAAGGATGGCAGGTAGTTGCTGTAGAACGCACCCACCTGTTGACCGGATCGCACCACTTCGACGTAACCGATGACATAGCCGAGCGCCGAGTCCTTCAGCGCCACCACCATCTGCGAAATGATCGCGGGAAGCATGGCAGTGACGGCCTGCGGGAGCAGGACGAGGAGCATGACCTGGCTCTTGCGCATTCCGAGCGCCGACGCCGCCTCGCGCTGGCCCTTGGGTAGTGAATTGACGCCTGCTCGCACGATCTCGGCGATGACCGAACCGTTGTACAGCGTCAGGCCGGTGACCACCGCCGCCAAGGCCAGGTACTTGACCTTGAAGACCTCGTAATCGGCGTAGACGGCGTACAAGAAGATCATCAGGATCAGAACCGGGACCGCGCGGAACACCTCGACGAAGGTGCCGCTGATTCCACGCACCACACGGTGATCGGACAACCTGCCGATACCGAGTACGGCGCCGAGAATCAAGGCGAACACGATCGACAGCGCCGCTGCCACCAGCGTGCCTTGAATGCCGGGAAGCAGGTAGGTGGTCCACGTGGTGGATTCGAGGAACGGATCCCACTTGTCCGCGGTCAGCTGACCTTTGGAATCGAGGGCCTGGTAGATGAGGAAGGCGATTCCCAGCGAAATCACCGCTACTACTCCGGTCAGGATGCGGTACCGCAGTACCGCTTTCGGACCCGGGACGTCGTACAGAACTGCTACTGCATCACTCATCATGACACCGCCAATCGCTTGCTGATGTAGCCGAACAGCAACCCGGTCGGGAGCGTCAGAACCATGAAGCCGAGCGCAAAGATGCCGCCGACCACGAAGATCGCGGCCTCGTTCTCGATCATCTCCTTCATCAGGAACGACGCCTCGGCGACGCCGATGACCGATGCGATGGTCGTGTTCTTCGTCAGGGCGATCACGACGCTGCCGAGAGGTCCGACCACGGCCCGGAATGCCTGGGGGAGAACGACGATGGAGATGTTCTGCGTGAACGTCATGCCGAGTGAGCGGCCTGCCTCGGCCTGACCGACCGGAACCGTGTTGATTCCCGACCGTAGCGATTCGGCGACGAACGACGCTGTGTAGACACTCAGGCCGAGGATGGCCAACCGAAAGTTGTTGTCATCGAGGAAGTTCGGCGAGGTCTCGGAAGCCAGCGAGACACCCATTGTCCCGTACAGCCCGAAGGAGGTGAACAGGATGATCAGGGTAAGCGGGGTATTACGGAAGATAGTGACGTAGGTCGCGGCTATCCCACGTGCGATTGGAACGGGGGAGACCCGCATGGCGGCGATGATCGTTCCGATGACCAACGCGCCGACCAAGGAGGCCAGGGTGAGGTAGATGGTCGTCAGGAACGCGTCTATCAGTTCATCGCCGTACTTGCTCAGTAGGTTCAAGGTGCTTCAGGTCCTCACGGCTCGGCGAGTTCGACCCCGTCGTCCGCTACACCGAGTGCAGCGGACCGACGGTGTCATCGATCAGTAGCGGTCGACGGTGGGCTCGGCCGGCAGGGGGTAGCCGGAGGCGCCGACGGTGTCGTTGAACGCCTGCTCCCAGGCACCGCTCGAGACCATCTCTTCGATGGCGTCGTTGATCTGGTTGCGGCCCTCGGTGTCGTCCTTGTTCAGGCCGATTCCGTAGTTTTCCGTCGTGAAGGGCTCCCCGACCACCTTG
Organism: Rhodococcus sp. BS-15; assembly: GCF_000813105.1. Classification (NCBI taxonomy): domain Bacteria; kingdom Bacillati; phylum Actinomycetota; class Actinomycetes; order Mycobacteriales; family Nocardiaceae; genus Rhodococcus; species Rhodococcus sp. BS-15. Next base: position 4,037 of record NZ_BAOX01000195.1, read on the forward strand.
AACTGTCCGGGGGACTGAGCCGCGTAACCGGCGAGAATGATGTCATCGGTCGTGACGGCGTCGACGGTGCCGTTGCGCAGGGCTTCGACGCAAGCGGAGTAAGTGTCGTACGGCTGGAGCGAGACACCGGGGTACTCGTCGGCGATGTTCTGTGCCGGGGTGGAGCCGGTGACCGAGCACAGACGCTTGCCCTCGAGCGAATCGGCACCGGTGATGTCGGTGTTGTCCTGGCTCACCAGCAACGACTGGCCTGCCACGAAGTACGGTCCGGCGAAGCCGACCTTCTCCTTGCGGGTATCGGTGATCGAGTAGGTGGCGACGACATAGTCGACCTCACCGTTTTCGATCAGCGTCTCGCGCTGCGCCGAGGGAGCTTCCTTGAACTCGATGTTCGCTTCGTCGACGCCGAGCTGACCGGCGACGTACTTGGCCACCTCCACGTCGAAGCCTGTGAACGTGCCGTCGGGGTTGCGCAGGCCGAGGCCGGGCTGGTCGAACTTGATGCCGACGATGAGGTTGCCGGATTCGGCGCTGCTCGAGATGGTGCGGGCTTCTTCTCCGCCTCCGCAGGCGGTGGCGACGATGGAGAGAGCGGCGATGGCGACACCGAAACGAAGCGGTCGGGTGATTCTCACAGTGAATGTCCTTCGGATAGGTCGTGCGTACGGGGACGAGCGGTGAATCGGGTCAGTGACCGAGGATCTTGCCGAGGAAGTCCTTGGCGCGTTCGGACTTGGGGGATTTGAAGAACGTCTCCGGATCGGTGTCCTCGACGACGGCACCGTCGGCCATGAAGATGACGCGGTCGCCTGCCTTACGGGCGAACCCCATCTCGTGGGTGACGACGAGCATTGTCATGCCCTCCTTGGCGAGTGAGGTCATGACGTCGAGTACCTCGTTGACCATTTCGGGGTCGAGGGCCGAGGTGGGCTCGTCGAAGAGCATCACCTTGGGATTCATGGCGAGAGATCGAGCGATGGCGACGCGCTGCTGCTGACCACCGGACAGCTGAGCGGGGTACTTGTCGGCCTGGTTGGCGATACCCACGCGCTCGAGCAGAGCCAACGCGCTCTTCTCTGCCTCGTCCTTCTTCTGCTTGCGCACCTTCATCGGCGCGAGCATGACGTTCTGCAGAATCGTCTTGTGGGCGAACAGGTTGAACGACTGGAACACCATGCCCACGTCGGCGCGCAATGCGGCGAGGGCCTTACCCTCCGCGGGGAGTAGATCTCCGTCGACCTCGATGGCACCGGAATCGATCGGTTCCAACCGGTTGATCGTTCGGCACAAGGTCGACTTGCCCGATCCGGAGGGACCCACGACGATGACGACCTGTCCGGCCGGCACTTCCAGGTTGATGTCCTTGAGGACGTGCAGATCACCGAAATGTTTGTCGACGGATTTGAGCGAGATCATCGAAGGTGCGCCCGGCGGGGGAGTCGATGCCGGCGCGTCGGTGGCGTGCGTCATAGATCGAAACCCTATGCGTAGTTTCCTCGCCGACCGGTGTTTTCGCCCGTCATCTTCGATTATGTAATGGAAACTTTACTGACGGTCTGCATCGGCCCTGGACAGTCCCCGGTGGGGCCCTCGACCCCGGCGTGCCGGTCGGTGCGATGGACGTACCCTGGAGGGGTGCAAACGAGTGTTTTTCCGACCGTGGACGTGACCGAACATGGGGTTTCCGAGCCCGTGCCGTTCACCGACGGGTCGGCGACGAGTCCCCGCAGCTACGAAGTGCGTACGCACGGTTGTCAGATGAACGTCCACGATTCGGAGCGGTTGTCCGGGTTGCTCGAGGAAGCGGGCTACGTTCCTGCCGACGCAGGCACCGACGCAGATCTGGTCGTGTTCAACACGTGCGCGGTGCGCGAGAATGCCGACAACAAGCTGTACGGCAACCTGGGTATGTTGCGGCCCGCGAAGACGCGGAACCCCAACATGCAGATCGCCGTGGGGGGTTGCCTGGCGCAGAAGGATCGCAACACCGTCGTAGAGAAGGCGCCGTGGGTCGACGTCGTCTTCGGAACACACAACATCGGGTCGTTGCCGGTATTGCTCGAGCGCGCCCGGCACAACGAACAGGCACAGGTCGAGATCCTGGAGTCCCTCGAGGCGTTCCCGTCGACCCTGCCGGCGAAGCGCGAATCGGCATACGCGGGCTGGGTGTCGATCTCGGTGGGCTGCAACAACACCTGCACGTTCTGCATCGTCCCGGCCCTGCGCGGCAAGGAGATCGACCGCAGGCCGGGGGACATCCTCGCCGAGGTGCAGGCTTTGGTGGATCAGGGCGTACTCGAGGTGACGTTGCTCGGCCAGAACGTCAATGCGTACGGTGCCTCGTTCGCCGATCCGGACATGCCTCGTGATCGCGGCGCGTTCGCGTCGCTGCTGACCGCATGCGGCTCGATCGAGGGTCTCGAGCGAGTGCGGTTCACGTCACCGCACCCGGCCGAGTTCACCGACGACGTCATCGAGGCGATGGCGTCCACCCCGAACATCTGTCCCACCTTGCACATGCCGCTGCAGTCCGGGTCGGATCGAATACTCAAGGCGATGCGCAGGTCCTACCGGCAGAGCAAGTTCATGGGCATCATCGACAAGGTGCGCGCGGCCATGCCGCACGCGGCTGTCACCACCGACATCATCGTCGGTTTCCCGGGCGAGACCGAAGAGGATTTCCAGCAGACCCTCGACGTGGTGCGGCGGGCGAAGTTCGCGAACGCCTACACCTTCCAGTACTCCAAGCGGCCGGGAACGCCCGCCGCCGACATGCCAGACCAGGTGCCCAAAGAAGTTGTGCAAGAACGGTACCTGCGATTGATCGCCCTGCAGGAGGAGATCGTCCTGGCTGCCAACCAGGCTCTGATCGGTACCGAGGTCGAGCTGCTCGTCGCCACCGGTGAAGGTCGCAAGAACGCGGCAACCCATCGGATGAGTGGGCGAGCCAGGGACGGTCGACTCGTGCACTTCGCAGTCGACGCCGATCGCGTGAGCGAGATCCGCCCGGGCGACGTCGTCACGACCACACTCACTGCGGCCGCCCCGTACCACCTCATCGCCGATGCCGGCGTACTCACCCACCGCCGTACGGCCGCAGGAGACGCCCACGAACGTGGGGTGATGCCGAAGACGGCACCGATCGGCGTCGGCCTCGGACTTCCCTCGATCGGCGCACCGGCGCCGCTACCGGTAGAGACAGGATGCACCGCATGACAGACACAGACGGACCCGATCGCGTCGTACCCTCTCGATCAGCGGAGGAGCTGGGTCGAACGGAGAGGGCGGTGATGACCGAGCTGGACCCGGGCGCGCGGGCCATGGTCGTGGCCGGGCTGGTGCTGGTCCTGTTGGTCACGTTCGCGTTGCCGCACACCGGATCTGCCAGCGGGTTCGACGTGCTCACGGGCAGCGATGCCGCAGTTGCCGAATCGATCGCCCTGCCGTCGCGCGTCTTCGTCGTGCTGGTACTGACGTTCGGTGTGGTGATGTCGGTGCTCGCGCTCGTCACCCGGATATGGGCGCTGGCCTGGGCCGCCCTCGCAGGGTGTGCGGTGTCCTCGGTGTACGGGATGCTCTCGATCTGGACACGGCAGACCGTGCCGGACAACCTGCAGGGTGCCGGACCGGGAATCGGCCTGATCATCGCGTGGATCGCCGTCATCGCATTGACGTTCCACTGGCTCAAGGCCGTGTGGAACAAGACGAACGCCCAGCTCGCAGCTCAGGAGCAGCGACGCATCGCCGCCGCGTCGGGTGAACAGAAGTTGCGACTGTGGGACGGCCACTCGGCCCCGTAGGTCCGATCGGCCGCCCCCCGGGTCAGGAGTGCTGCCGGCGAATCACAACTCGTCGACGGCGCTCTCTGCTGCGTCGGCCCACTCGCGCCACTGCTGCGCCTGTGCGAGCGCACGCTCGGCGTCCTTGGTCTTGCCTGCTGCGGTCGCCTTCGCGGCCTGATCCTCGAACTGAGCCACCCGCTCGCGGAACTGGGCGGCGCGGGCGACTGCCTCGGGGTCGGACCGACGCCACTGCGACTCCACCGCGTCGTGGACGGACTTCTCGATCGCCCTCAGTTTGCCCTCGAGCTCCCCCATCTTCTCGCGGGGAACCTTGCCGATGGCATCCCACTTGTCCTGCAGGTCGCGCAGCGCCGAACGGGCAGCATCGAGGTCCTTGCTCGGATCGATGTGGGTCTTGGCCAGCAGAGCTTCCTTGGCCTCGGCGTTGGACTCGAACTCGGCATCGCGCTCGGACGCCGCGGCGTTGCGGGCGGCGAAGAACACGTCCTGTGCGGCCTTGAAGTTCTTCCACAGGGCGTCGTCGGCGTCGCGGGGGGCACGACCGGATGCCTTCCACTCCACCAGCAGATCGCGGAACGCGGCTGCGGTGGGACCCCAATCCGTGGACGACGACAAGGCTTTCGCCCGTTCGACGAGTTCTTCCTTGCGAGTCTTGGCCGCACCGCGCTCACGATCGAGATCGGCGAAGTGTGCGCCGCGGCGACGGTTGAAGTTCTCCCGTGCCTTGGAGTACCGCTTCCAGAGGGCATCGTCGATCTTGCGGTCGACCCCGCGGATCGTCTTCCATTCGTCGAGGATTTCTCGTAGCCGGTCTCCCGCGTGCTTCCACTGGGTCGATTCGCTGCCGATCTGCTCGGCTTCGACGGCGAGCGCTTCCTTACGTGCCGTGTGTTCGGCCCGTTCGAGCTCCTTCTCGTGCTTGGCCACCGCTGCGGCAGCATCCGAATGCTCGACGACCGCGTCGAGTCGCCTGGCGAGCAGGTCGAGGTCGCCGATCACTGCCGCAGTCGGCAGGCTCTCCAACAGCGCGGACGCTGCGGCCTTGGTCTTCTTGGCATCGCCCGTGCCGGAGGTCAATCGAGCTTCGAGCAGACCGACCTCGGTGGCCAGATCGTCGTAGCGCCGACCGAAGTGAGCGAGCCCTTCCGCTGCGTCTCCGGCCTGCCAGGACCCGATCTGTCGCTCGCCGTCCGAGGTGGTCACCCACGCGGTGCCGTCGTCGTCGACTCTGCCGAATTTGCTGGGGTCGCTCGCCGGCGTGACCGTCGGGATCGCGGTGGGGACGTGGGAGGGGGTCGGGTGAGGTTTGGCACCGGCCGAACCGCCGGGACGAGGAGAAGCGGGACCCGGGACGCCTGGCCTGGGTCCTCCACCGGGCTTCGGTCCACCGCCCGGCTTGGGTCCACCTCCGGGCTTGGGTCCGCCGTGGTTCGCAGCACCGGGCGCGGA
>NZ_BAOX01000194.1:0-9590 GCF_000813105.1 Rhodococcus sp. BS-15
AGTACTGGGAGTACTGGGGATTGGGATATTGCGGGTTCGAAGGGTACTGCTGGTTCTGATGCTGGGCGTTCGGGTCTCGGTACGGAGGGTACTGCTGCGAATCCCCGTACGACTCGTCCTTCTTGAACGCGTCGAACGAATCGCTGCCATCACCCTGCGGATAGCCCATGGCGGGAGTGTGACACCTCGAGACAGCCGTCGCAACCGTTCTCTCTCGGTCACCCACACCGGTCCCCCGAGTCCACTCGATGTGCCATTGACTGCCGAAAAGGTCACTGAATGTCACATCGAGTGGACTGCGGGGTTCGGGTGCACTCGGGAATCGGGTGCAGCCGGGTATGGATCGGCGACTACAGGTTGGGCAGTTTGACTACCTGTCCGGCGTAGGAGAGTCCGGCACCGAAGGCGAGGAGGAGTGCGGTGTCTCCTGCTTTTGCTTTGCCGGTACGCAGTAGTTCTTCCATGGCCAGGGGGATCGATGCTGCCGAGGTGTTGCCGGTTTCGGCGATGTCGTTGGCGACCGGGGTGCCGTCGGCGAGGTTCAGGCTTTTGGCCAGGAGTTCGGTGATGCGGCTGTTGGCCTGGTGGGGGATGAAGGCGTGCAGTTCGTCGGTTTTGATGCCGGCGACGTCGAGGACTCGCTGCGCGGCTTTGCCCATTTCGAATGCGGCCCAGCGGAAGACGGAGATTCCGTTCATCCGGATCCAGGGTCGCTCGAGGCCTTCTTCGGTGATGTAGTCGTACCAGTCGGTTGTCTGGACGATGGCGTCGGATTGCGAGCCGTCGGAGCCCCAGACGGCGGGTCCGATCTCGGTTTCGTCGCTCTGTCCGACGACCACGGCACCGGCGCCGTCGGCGAAGATGAAGCGTGTGGTGCGGTCGTAGGGGTCAGTGGTGACGCTGAGCTGTTCTGCACCGATGACGAGGACGTACTTGGACGTTCCGGCCTTGACCAGGTCCGATGCAACGGCGAGGGAGTAGCAGAAGCCTGCGCAGCCGGCGCAGATGTCGAATGCGGCGGGCCCCTTGGTGCCGAGTCCGTGCGCTACTTTCGCAGCTGCTTGGGGTGTCAGTTCGAGATGCGTCGAGGTGGCGACGATGACGGTGTCGACTTGGTCGGCCGTGATTCCGCTGGCCTCGAGGGCCTTACGACCTGCCGCGATGGACATCTCGACGACGTTTTCCTTGGGATCGGCGAAGCGCCGGTTCTTGATTCCCGAGCGGGTCTGGATCCACTCGTCGCTCGAGTCGATGAATTCACAGATCTCGTCGTTGGTCACGACTCTCTCGGGGCGGTGAACGCCGAGTCCGAGTAGTTTCGACTGTCGTCCCTGCGTCGTGCTGATCGCACCCATCTTCAATTTCCTCTCGTGCTACCGCGCCATCGCCGAGCTTCGGCTCGGGTCTTGGGCTGCGGGCTCGGTGACACACGTTACGTGCGTCGCCGCGAGGAGTTCACACCAGTTCGGCGATGAGGGCTGCGACCTCGGCGGGTTTGTCGATCATGGCGTGGTGATGGGCGGGCATGACGACGGTGAACTCGGCGCGCAGATACGCGGCGAGCTTGCGTTGAGTCTTGATCCATCTCTTGCCCCACGGGGAGGGTCGGCCGGTGTGGGCTGCGGCGACTATGGCGGGCACATCGAGTCGGAACTGCTTACGGATGCGGTGGAGTTCGACGGTGAGATCGGGGTAGACGACGTCTTCGACCAGTGCGGCTGCGAGGTAGGTGGGTCGGCGATAGATGTCGTCGACCCAGTCGAACGTCTCCTGCGGTGTGCCGTCGGGCGGTGTCGCCTGGTTGAGGACACGGCGCACATGGGGTCCGACCAGCTTCTGCACGCCGGTCTTGCTGAGCACGGTGGCAATCATGTGCGCAGCCCGGACGCGCAGGGCGGTGGGGACGAAGCGTCGGGGGTCGGATTCTGCGCTGGAATCGAGCAACAGAATCCCGCGGATGCGCGACGGGTACAGGCGGGCGACGGCTTCTGCATAGAAGCCGGCAATCGAGTGACCTGCGACGACGACAGGCTCGACGATGTCGAGTGCGTCGAGGACGCCGACGATTCTGTCGGCCTCCCCGCGGACGGTGGGCGTGGCGCCGTCGGGGGAGGGGGTCGCTCAGTCCGAAGCCTGGGCGGTCGAGAACGACGACGTTATGGTGGGCGCTCAGGATGTCGACGGTGTCGTTCCAGTCGAACCAATTGCTGCCGAGGCCCCCGCAGAGTACGACCGTGGGCCCGGTGCCGCGTACGAACAGATGCAGACGTTGTCCATTCACCTCGAAGTACTGACCGGGAGGATGTTTCACGGGAAACAACGCACCGCGTTCGGTTCGATCCCCGTTGTCCATGTTTGGTTCTCCACGATGCTCCGCCGACCTGCCGACTGTTTCAAGCACCAGTTTCCATCATTTTCCCGGTTTTGCACACTCGCCCTCGTTCACCGGTGTTCGAGAAGGGTCATTGACGCGGCTTGGCCAGCGGAAATGCGAGCGTCTCGCGAATGCTGCCACCCGTGATGAGCATGACCACCCGGTCGACGCCCATGCCGAGCCCACCGGTCGGCGGCATACCGTGCTCGAGGGCCTGTAGGAAATCCTCGTCCAGGCTCATCGCTTCCTCGTCGCCGCCCGCCGCCAACAGCGATTGTTCGGTGAGGCGCCGGCGTTGATCGACAGGGTCGGTCAATTCGCTGTACGCGGTGCCCAGCTCCACGCCCCACGCGACCAGGTCCCACTTCTCCGCGACGCCCGGAATGCTCCGATGTGGCCTCGTCAACGGCGACATCGACGTCGGGAAGTCCTTGTAGAAGGTGGGGAACTCGGTGTAGTCCTCGACCAGGTGTTCGTACATTCCCTGTGCGACGGCTCCTGCATCCCAGGTCTTTTCGTACGGAATGTCGTTCTCGTCGCACAGACGTTGCAGTTGGTCCAGTGACGTCGACGGTTCGACGGGAACACCCAACTTTTCGGCGACGGCACCGTGCAGCGTCTTGACGGGCCACTCACCGGAGATGTCGATCTCGATCATCTCCCCGTCCGGACCGTCCGGCCGCAGGATGATCTCCCGGCCGTGAGCTGCGACGGCGGCCCGCTGAATCAGTTCGCGGCACAACACCATTGCGCGTTCGTAGTCGCTGTGCGCCTCGTATGCCTCGAGGATCGTGAACTCGGGATTGTGCTTGAAGTCCGCGCCCTCGTTGCGGAACACACGCCCGATCTCGAACACCTTCTCCATACCGCCCACACACAGGCGCTTGAGGTAGAGCTCAGGAGCTATCCGCAGATAGAGATCGAGATTGTAGGCATTGATGTGGGTGACGAACGGCGCGGCGTTCGCACCCCCGTGCACCTGCTGCAGAATCGGAGTCTCGACTTCCATGTATCCGCGCTCGCTGAGTGAATCACGCAGTGATTTCACCACATTCGAGCGGGCGATCATCAGGCACGTGCGTCGCGATTGATCGCCAGATCGACATAGCGTTGCCGCACCCGAGCTTCCGGGTCGGTGAGGCCGCGATACTTGTCCGGCAACGGATGCAGGCACTTTGCGTTCATTCGCCACTCGGTGGCCAACAGCGACAGTTCACCACGCCTGCTGTATCCGATAGTGCCGCTGACTTCGATGAGGTCACCCAGGTCGAAGTCGGCATCGAATTCCTCGATTCTGTCGCCGACGCGTTCCCGGTCGAACAGCACCTGAATGTCGGCCGACCAGTCCCGGATGACGGCGAACGACACGCCGCCGTAATCACGAATCCGCAGAATTCGGCCGGCGATTCGGACCGTCGTACCCTGAGGCGATGCCACCGCCTCACCGACGGTATGCGTCGGTGGATAGGCGACGGGGTAGCCCTCGATCCCGTCGCTTTCGAGACGATCGAGTTTGGCCATGCGTACGCGAACCTGGTCGGGACGTTTGCGGCCGGGCACGGTTTCGTCCACGGAAGTCTCGGGTCCGCTGCCGTCGGAATGAATGTCGTCGGCGTCGGCGAGAGCTGCGGGCACCGCCACATGGGAGCCGGTGTGCTTCGAAGCGCGCCGGAAGGTCGGCAGAGTCAAGAAGCCCTCGGCGATGGCCGACGCGACGCCGACCTTGGGCAACACCCGATTCTCGGCGAAGCACAGGTAACGCGGCTCCCAATCCGGAAGGTATTTCACGTTCGAGCGATACAGCGCCTCGAGCTGCCACCACCGAGAGAAGAACACCAGCACGCTGCGCCAGATTCGTAGTACCGGTCCGGCCCCGATCCGGCTGCCCTCCTCGAACGCCGCGCGGAACACCGCGAAGTTCAGCGAAATCTTGCTGACACCGAAATGATCCGCGCCGGTTGCGAGTTCGGTCACCATCAGCTCGATCACCCCGTTGGGCGACGTCGGATCACGGCGCATCAGATCCAGCGACGCACCGGTACGACCCCACGGCACCAAGGACAGAACACCGATGATCTTCTCACCCTGAACCGCCTGTACCAGAAGACAATCGCCGTCGAGCGGATCACCCAACCGGCCCAACGCCATCGAGAAACCGCGTTCGGTCTCGGTATCGCGCCACGCATCCGCGCAGGCAATGATCTCCGACATCTCCTCCGACGAAATCTCCCGATGACGACGCACGGTGACCACGACACCCGCTTTACGAGCCCGGTTGACCGCCTGACGCACGGGGCGCATCTCGCGTCCATTGAGGTTGAAATCTTTGGTTTTGAGGATTGCTTCGTCGCCGAGTTCGAGGACGCTCAGCCCGGCCCGCTTGTACGCGGTGGCCCCGATCTCGCTGGCTCCCATGACAGCTGGGGTCCAGCCGTACTTCTCGGCCAGGTCCAACCATTCCGAGATCGCATGCGGCCAGGCCTCGGGGTTGCCGATCGGGTCACCACTGGCCAGACACACACCGACCTCGACGCGATACGTCACCGCCGCCTTGCCGCTCGTGGCGAAGATGACGCCCTTGTCGCGGCGAGTGGCGAAGTAGCCGAGGGAATCGTCGGCACCCCATTTGTCGAGCAGACCACGCAGCGCGGACTCGTCGCGACCGGTGAGCGCATTGCTCGACCGTTGAGACCGAAACAACGTGATGACCGCCCCCAGCAACGCCAACGCTCCGAACAGACCCAACGCCGTGTTCACGATGCCGTTCGGCCTGCCGTCGAACTGCTCGTTGTCCACCGTTGCCAACGCCGTCACGCGATTGAACGCCCACAGGAACGTCTGACTCTCCGGCAACGACCCGGGGAACAACGCAACCAGCGCCCACCCGATCACCGTCCCGACGGCAGCGCCCAGCACGAGCACCCCGAGCGCCTTCCACACCGCACCACGACGCACCCGCGTGTAGAACTCCTTGCGCGCAGCGATCAACAACCCCGTCGCCACGACATGCACAGCCAGTGCAATCCACGAATTGACGTTCTTCTCCGTGATGCCCTCGACCACGTTGGTGATCGCCAACAACACCAGATAAATCGTCAGTAACCACCACGCAATGCGCTTGCGACTCGCCAACGCTGCCGCTAACAAACCGACCACCAGCGCCCACGACAGACTCGTGTCGGGAGCATCGAAGTAATAGTTGTCCACGTACTCGCGAGGAACGTGAATCAGGAAACGAAGAGTCGGCGACAGACTCCACAGAAACAACAGCACCGCGAACACACCGAGCACCAACCCCGCGATATGCGGCACCTCACTCAACCGACCGCGCACGGGTGGCACGAACGACCGCGGAGCCATGGACCCGGACCGCTCCGAGGGATCTGCTGTCGCCGTCATATCTCACTCCCGAAGTCAGAATGCACTTGCAACGTAGACGGTATCCCCGCCGACCCCAGTGAGTTGCTCATTGCCCGCACCCCCGCCCCTCAATGTGACGTTCAGTGGCCCTTTCGGCAGTCAATGTCACATCGAGTGGACCTCAGGTCGGGTGCGGGCAGCGGATCTTCGGGTGCACTGGGTGCGGGTATGCCGTCGCCTCGGTGCTCGTGGGGAAAGTTTGTCCACAGGGCGTTAGTTATCCACAGGGCAATTCGTTTCCCGTCGTCCTGGAGGATTCGAGGTGTGCGGACTGTGCATCATCATGGGTGTGAAGCGGGGTGGAGCACGAGTCGATGCGAAGGTGATCGCGGCTGCGTCGGATCGCGGCTTCATGAGGACAGCGCATCTACTCGAGCTCGGGGTGGCGTCGAAGACAATTGTTCGACGCACCCAGCCGGACGGCACCTGGTCACGGGCGTTACCTGGGTTGGTGTTCTTGAAGAACCGCTCGCTGACGCCGATGGAACGCGCCACCGCTGTGGCGATCTACTGCGGCAAAGATGCTCTCATCAGCGGTCGGGCGGGGTTGGCGTTGCATGGATTGGGCACGTCGGGCTCGTTGGAGGAGACGTTCGCACTGATTCCCGAGCCGCAACATCGCAAGTCCGTGAGCTTCGCAGTGGTGGAGCGGACGTGGCGAATGCCCACGGCGGAGATCAAGTCGGGACTTCGCGTCGCCCCGATCGTTCGGTGCTTGTGCGATGCAGTTCGGCGGATGAAGAATGCCGAGCAGTGCATGGCGCTGATTGCCAGTGTCGTGCAGCGAGGCGCGGCCACCGTGGATGCGATCATGAAAGAGCTCGACGCCGGCAGTACACGAGGGACGGCGATGCCGCGACGGGTGCTGCGGGAGTTGGCGGCCGGCGCGCATTCCGTCGCAGAGGCCCAGGCCCAGAAGCTGTACGCGCGCAGCGGACTTCCGCCGATGCAACACAACGTGGTCGTCCACGACGAACAGGGCAAGTTCCTGCTGATCGCCGACAATTGGCTTGATGACGTCGCATTGGATTGGGAGATCGATTCGCTGGAATACCACCTCTCGCCCGCGGCGCACAGGGCGACGGTGGCGCGTCGTGAACGAGCGCACAACGCCGGCCTCATCGTGGTGACGCATCTGCCGAGCGATATCCGGGACGATCCGGAACGAGTACTGTCCGACCTTCGCGCGCGTTACGAGCAGGCCAAGCGCGACCGCGACCGAACGTCACTGTCCGACCGCGATCGGATCAGGCTTATCACCGGTCGGGCTGATATACCCAGACCATGTGCTCGCCGGTCTCGGACGCAGCTGCAATCGGTTGATGCTCGATCCTGTCAAGAATGAAGCCAAGCCTCCCGGGTACGGCCTGACTCCTGAGATTCGCTGCATCACAATGAATTTCGACTCGGATGATCCCGTCCAGCTTCAAGGCCTCCTGTATGAGGGCAGCGACGGCCTCGCTGATCACACCACGTCCCTCGGCCTCGGCGTCGAGCCAGTAACCCAATTCGATTCCGTGCGGGCCGATTCGGCGATGCATCCCGATCTTGCCCAGAAACGCACCGCCTTCGAGGTCGAAAATTCCGTAATCGAACATCTCCCCGGCGTCCCAGTGCTCGACGGCCTCGGCAATACGAGCGAGTTGAGCCGACGGCTGTGTTGCTTCTTCGGTCGCCCACCCCATCCACGGCACAAGGCGAACGAGATTGCGGTCGATCACGTCGGCAATGGCAACGGCATCGTCGGCCGATTCGCGACGAATGACAAGGCGGTCGGTGACAATCCGATCGGGAGGCACGTCGAGCATGGTCAGCAGTGTGTCAACAGTGCACTCGATGTGCCAACAAATTTCACTGCACTTTCACCCGCCCGCAGTCCACTCGATGTGCCATTGACGGGCAAAAGGTCACCGAAGGTCACATTGAGTGGACAACGGGGGCGGGGGGTGGGTCAGGAAGCCGACCAGGATCGCCAGGACAGTTTGTCGATGATGATCACCGGACCCTCGGGTCTGTTGTTTTTGTATTGAACGTATTTCGCGACCAGGGCGTCGGTAGCCGATGTGCCTTCGGTGCTGGAGGTTTCGACGATGTGGGCGTTTCCGTCGGCGCGGATCCACCAGAGTTGGGACCAGTCGTCGGTGTAGTGGTCGACGATGAGGCTGACGGCGGGGTCGGCGCGGATGTTGTCGAGTCGCTGGAGTTTTCGGGTTGTTTTGGGTTTCCAGTCGATGGCGGTGTAGATGCGGTCGCCGGTGGGGGCGACGGCGAACACGATGGGTACCAGGTGCGGTGTGCCGTCGGGGTTGATGGTGGAGAGTTGGGCTCGGGGTGCGTCGGCGAAGCGTTGGACTTCGTTGTCGATCTTCACGTTCGGTTCCTCGGGTTATGCGGATTCGCTGTGGGTGCTGTGTCGAGTGATGAATTGTTCGAGTGCCGCAACGGGCATGGGGCGTCCGAGTAGGTGTCCTTGGCCGAAGGTTACGCCCATGTCGGTGCAGATCTGGAGTTGTTCGGGTGTCTCGATTCCCTCGATGACGGTGTCTTTGCCGAGGGTGGTGGTGACGTCGACGAGGGCGCTGCAGAGTGTGGTCATGGCGCGTCGTCGGTGCAGGTTGTCGCTGTCGAGGTGTTGGGTGAGGGATTTGTCGATCTTGAGGGTGTCGACGGGGAGAGTGGCGAGTCGTTCGAGGGAGGAGAAGCCGGAGCCGAAGTCGTCGATGGCGATGAGGACGCCGTGGCGTTGGACGTCGCGGAGTTGGTAGTGGACGGCGTCGAGGTCGTGCAGTGTTTGTGATTCGGAGAGTTCGAGGGCGAGCCGTCCGGGTTCGATGCCGTAGGTGTCGACAGTGTCGATCACGTCGGTGGCGAGGGTTCCTGTGGCGAAGTGGGCGGGGCTGATGTTGACGCCCACTTGCAGGTGGATGTTGCGGGTCTGCCAGTCGGCGATCGTGTGCGCGGCCTCGGCGAGTATCCACATGCTCAGTGGGACGATGAGGTCGGCGTCCTCGGCGAGGGGTATGAAGGTGTCGGGCATCAGCAGGCCGAGTTCGGGGTGGTTCCATCGGATGAGTGCTTCGGCCCCGACGACCGTTCCTGTCGCGAGTTCGACGATGGGTTGGTAGGCCATGGTCAGTTCGCGCTCGACCATCGCGATGCCGCGCAATCGTTCGATGAGTTCGAGTCGGGTGCGGTTGGTGTGGTGCAGCTCGTCGGTGAAGACGTGGTGTTCGTTGCGTCCGACGGCCTTGGCGGCGTGCATGGCTGCGGTGGCGTTGTGGACCAGTTGGGTCGCGCTGATGCCGGTGTCGGTGCTGGAGGCGACTCCGACACTGGCGGTGAGGGTGAGTTGGCGGCCGCCGAGCTCGAAGGCGGGCTCGAAGATGCTCGCGAATCCGGCAGCCAAGGCGCGTGCGGCTATGGAGTGGCAGCCCCGTGCGATGACGACGAACTCGTCGCCGGTGAGGCGGCCGATGGTATCGCCGGGGCGGGTGGAGGCCAGGAGGCGGTCGGCGACCATGCAGAGCAGGTCATCGCCCTGGGCTGGGCCGAGGGCGTCGTTGAATTCTCGGAATCCGTCGATGTCGACCAGCAGGACACTGAACTGGCGGTCCGGAATGCGGGCGTCGAGTTCGGCGGTGATGAGGGCAAGAATCTCGTTGCGGTTCGGAAGTCCGGTCAGCGCATCGCGTTGGGCAGCGGTTCCATTTACGGCAGCGGTTCCGGAAACTGCGGCGACATGACGGGGCGGCGCGTCGTGCTCTCGGCTCACTGTTCCCCCTCATGGCCGGACAGC
>NZ_BAOX01000193.1:0-9635 GCF_000813105.1 Rhodococcus sp. BS-15
GATCTCGACAGTGCCACTGCGGCAATGAAAGTGATGACCGGGCCCACCGCCACCGATCCACGCAGCCGGGCCTGGCCGGCCGACGTACGGCTCGCCGCATCCCCGCAGCCCCGCGTCGCCGTCCCCCGAGGCGAGGATCTGACGTCGTTGAGCCCGGCGTACCGTCGGGCATTCGAGGAGACGGTTGCCGGCCTGGCCGACAAGGGCATTTCCCACGCCGAGGTCGACATCTCGACGCTGCTCGACGCGGCAACACTGCTGTACGACGGAGCGATCGTGGCGCAGCGCTATTCGGCCGTCGGGGAGTTTCTCGACACCACGCCTGCCGGTGCCGATCCCACGGTGTCCGCGATCGTCCGATCGGCTGCCGAGCCGTCCGCGCACCGGTACGTCGACGACCTCGACGCTCTCGCCAGGGCACGGACTGCGGCCCGCGAACTGCTGAACGGTGTCGACGGTCTGCTGTTGCCCACCACCACCGAACATCCGAGTATTGCTGCGGTGCAGTCGGATCCGGTCGGCATCAATCGACGCCTCGGCACGTTCACCAACTTCTGCAACCTCCTCGACATGGCTGCGGTGGCCGTTCCCGGAGCCCCGACGCCTGACGATGCTCCGTTCGGGGTCATGGTCGTGGTGCCTGCATTCGAGGATCAGATCGCGATCGACCTCGCTGCACAGTTGAGCGGCGTCGCGTCACCGTCGTTGATCGACGACGGGTTCGAGGTATTGGCCGTCGGTGCGCATCTGCGCGGTTTTCCGGTGCATCACCAGTTGACCGATCGCGGTGCACGGTTCAGCGGCGAGGTGACGACCACGGCGGACTACCGGCTGGTGGATCTGCACACCACCCCGCCCAAGCCCGGTCTGGTGCGGCGAGCCGGCGACGGCGCTCCCATCTCCGGAGAGCTCTATCGCATGTCCGCTGCCGCACTCGGAACCTTCCTCGCTGGATTGCCCACGCCGATGGGTCTGGGCCCGGTCGAGCTGTCCGACGGCCGCTGGGTCACCGGATTTTGCTGCGCGCATGACGCGGCCGAGGCCGGAACCGACATCACCGAATTCGGTGGCTGGCGCGCATACAGGCTCACGCCGGGACCGGTTTGCCTCCGTCGGTCGCCACGCGTACGGCGAGCAGTCCGAGCACCGTGCCCATGACGTAGCGCTGCACCCTCAGCCACGTGGGGCGAACGGCGAGGAACTGCGCGATCGATCCGGCGAGCACCACGATCGCCAGGTTGACCGCCACGGCCACAGCGATCTGTACGCCGCCGAGCGTGAATCCCTGCAGCAGAAGGTGTCCGGCCGCAGGATCGACGAACTGCGGGATGACCGAGATGTACATGATCGCGATCTTCGGATTCAGCAGGTTGGTCACCAAGCCCATCGTGAACAGGCGCCCAGTCGAATCCTGTTGCAGCTCGGTCGGTTCGAAGGCCGACACCGTACCGCGCAGGGCCTGCACCGCCAACCAGGCGAGGTAGGCCGCACCGGCGAGCTTGACCGCCGTGTACAGCGCTGGCACGGCGGTGAACACCGCTGCCAGGCCGAGATTGGTGGCCGTGAGATAGACCAGGAAGCCGAGCGCGACTCCGGCCAGCGACACCAGTCCCGCCCGTCGGCCCTGCGAAATGCTGCGCGAGACAAGGTAGATCATGTTCGGCCCCGGCGTCAGAACCAACGCGAGAGCCACTGCGAACACCCCGAGGACTGCGGAATACGACACCATGCGGTCAACACTTCACGCCGACCGACCCGCACGAGAAGAGCCAGTTTCGGTTTCGTGGTCTCTATCCGGCACGCACGACAGTGGCCACCCCGTCGGCGATCGCCGCCATCCCGGCCGCCGTCGGATGCAGGGGTGCCGCAGGATTCTGCGGGACGACCCCCTCGAAGTACCGCTGATCGGCAGCGACACACACATCGTGGCCGACACTCAACGGCTCCGTGTCGACGAACTCGGCGCCGTGCTCGTTCGCCTGCATCCGTAGGGCCTCGTTCATGGCGGTGATGCTGCCCTGGATGTAGTCGGCGTCCTCGGGCAGCATCGGCTGGGTGGGGAAGCAGCCGCCGTCCGGCAGATAGGTGCCGTATCCGACCACCAGAATCCGCGCGTCGGGCGCACGTTCGGCCACCGCGTCGAGCATCGCTCCCCAGCTCGGTGCGCTGTCCGCGATGGCCGCGACCACGGTGTCGACGCCGCCCGCGGTGAGGCGGTCCTTGCAGACGTTGGTGGCCGAGGTGTCCGCGAACGTCAGGCACTGCACGGCCGTCGAGACCAACCCGATGTCGTTACCACCGATCGTGACGGTCACCAGATCGGTCTCCGGAGTCAGTGCGTCGAGCTGCACGGGCACCTCGCCGCTGGATGTGCCCTGCGGAGTGGAGACGATGTTCTCGGTGACGGCACCCGAGCAGGTGACGTCGACGAACGAAGCGACAGCGAGTTCTTCTGCGAGAACGTGCGGATAGTTGGCGTCGGACTGCTGGCATCCCGGTGCGCCGACCTGGTCGGGGATCCGCGGACCCGATGCCGCCGAGTCACCCAACGCGACGTAATTCAGCGGAACGGCCGCGTCCGACGACACAGCCGGCGCTTCCGATACCGAAGAGTCCGACGAACAGCCCGCCAGTACGCAGACAGAGACAGCAAGACCGACGAGAATTCCCTGGCTCCTCACAGCTTCGACGCTACAGCTGCCGGTAACCTCGACCGGGTTGTCCAGGACACACAGTCCATCGCATCGAACAGAGGAATTACATGATCACCGCGTTCATCAACCAGATCCTCAGCGGCTTCGGCTCCATTTCCGCTGGCAGCAGTGGCTTCGAGCTGGCACCGGGAACGCTGCCCTTCGGGCTGTAGAGACCGCCGGAACGCTCACCCGCGCGGGGCCGACGATTGCTTCGGTGCCGCGCGGGTACCCCCGAGTCATGACTACCCACAACAACGACCAGAAGAACGACGACCCTGCTCCTGACGCCAAGGAGGATGTGACGTCCGATCCGGCCGCAGCGGCGGAGGACAACGATTGGTCGAGTGAGGGCGGCGCGGTCGAAACCGGTCCCGCGACCGACGACGAGCGAACCGACAGCAACTAACCGATCAGACGGCGGGGAGCGGCCCGCAGCGTGCGGACGTCGCCGTCGGCGACGATGTGTTCCACCGTCTCGCCGCGAGTGAGCATCGATTCGTCTACGGTGAAGTTCACGCGAGCATCGCCGAGCCAGTCGACGCCGACGACGATTCCCACGGTTCCTTTGGGGATTCCGCTGCGCCATCGCACGTGACCCAGGTTGCGGACCGTGATCACGGTTTCGCCGATCTCGAAATGCCCCATATGCCCCCCCCCCGGCTCGATTCTTACCGACCAGTAGACCTCGAGTGAACGCCCTGTTCAAGCGGTAGATCCGCGCTTACATCGACCACTGGCAGCCTCGAAGCCAGTCGGCACGATCACAATTCGGCGATTGGTCCGCTCTGAGCGCCTTTTCCCGTCCACAGGTATTTTTCACTTCCACCATTTGCCGTTCTGGCAATTTTTCTTGCCAAGCTTCGTGGCCGGGCGGACACTCTCCACATGACTACAGACACCGATCGACACACTCCGGTCGACGCGATCATCGTCGGCGGCGGAGTCGCCGGACTCAGCGCCGCCGTGGCCCTCGGCCGTTCCCGACGATCCGTCGCGATCATCGACGCGGGCGATCCCCGCAACGCTCCGGCAGCGCACTCCCACAACTACCTCACCCGCGACGGGGAGTCGCCTCTCGAGCTGGTTCGACTCGGCCGAGACGAGGCGCGGCACTACGGCGCACGCATCGTCGAGGGCATCGCAACGTCCGCGAATCGAACACAAACCGGGTTCGAGGTGACTCTCGCCGACGGTTCCGTCGTCCACGGCCGTCGCCTCCTGGTCACCACCGGCCTCACCGACGTCCTGCCCGACATCCCCGGCCTCGCCGATCGGTGGGGGCGCGACGTATTGCACTGCCCGTACTGCCACGGCTGGGAGGTACGCGATCGCAGGATCGGCATCATCGGCAGCGCCATGGTCGGGCACCAGGCACAGATGTGGCGTCAGCTCACCGAGCACGTCACGGTGTTCGCGCACACGGCACAGGAGCTGCCCGCTGCGGAGCCCGAGCGACTCGCCGCACGTGGCATCGAGGTCGTCGACGAGGAGATCGTTCGGGTCGATGTCGACAACGACGCCATCGTCGGAGTGACACTCGCGAGCGGCACGCAGATTCGGCTCGACGCGATAGTCGTAGGACCCAACTTCACCTCCCGCGCAGACATCCTGGTGTCGCTGGGGGTCGGCACGACCGAGATGGTCATGAACGACCATGTTCTCGGCACCTACGTCGAGGCCGATCCCGTCGGTGCCACATCCGTGCCCGGCGTATGGGTTGCAGGCAACGTGTCCGCACCGATGGACACCGTGGTGGCAGCGTCCGCGGCCGGAGTCAAGGCAGGCGCTGCGATCAACGGTGACCTGATCGAGGAGGAGGTCCGCTCTGCCGTGGCGCGGGAGAAGTCAACGCAGCCTGCGTAGTTCGTCGACCAAACCGCCGAGTGCGGCGGTGACGCTCATCAACCGCTCCCGGTCCTGGGCGGGAAGCGCATCGATGGCCTCGATGATTCGTCCGGACCACGCCTGACGAATGAGGTCCCGGTCGGTCAGCATCGAGTCGGTGACGCGCAATTGCACGACGCGTTTGTCGGCGGGCGACGGCGTGCGGGCGACGAGTCCGCGGGCGACGAGCACGCGGACGGCTGCGCTGACGTTACTCGGTTGCATCCGCAGTCGGTCCGCGACTGCGGAGTTGCTGATGTCGGGGTTGTCCTCGATCTCTTTGAGGATGGTCAACTCCGGCATCGGCAACCGATCGATGCCGAGGGATTCGACGGGGTCGAGGCGTTGCACGGTCCAACCGAGGTCGTGCACCACCGAGGAGAGTTCTTCGGAGTCGGTCACGTCACCATTCTAATACATATAAATTTATATGTTAATCTTGCTCTCATGTCACACGTCGAAACCTCCCCGAACGCGGCCGCAGCACCGGAACGGCGCGATACCGTGCCGCCGGGAACCGTGCTGATCGCCGTCCTCGCACTACTCACGGCCATTCCGCCCCTGGCCACCGATATGTACCTACCGGGATTTCCGGCGATGGCAACCGAACTCGGCACGTCGGCGAGCAACATCCAGCTCACTCTGACGACGTTCCTGATCGGACTCGCACTGGGCCAGCTGGTGATCGGACCGCTGTCCGACAACTGGGGCCGCCGCCGTCCGCTCATCGTCGGCTCGGCGGTCTGCTTGGTGGCGGGCATTGCTGCGGCACTGGCCCCCAACATCGAGTTCCTCATCGGAGCCCGCTTCGTCCAGGGCTTCGCGGGCGCGGCAGGCGTGGTGCTCGCGCGGGCCATCATCTCCGACCGAGCATCG
Source organism: Rhodococcus sp. BS-15 (assembly GCF_000813105.1). Taxonomy (NCBI): domain Bacteria; kingdom Bacillati; phylum Actinomycetota; class Actinomycetes; order Mycobacteriales; family Nocardiaceae; genus Rhodococcus; species Rhodococcus sp. BS-15. The sequence goes on from NZ_BAOX01000193.1 coordinate 5,457, forward strand.
GGCAGCGCTGCAGCGAGACTGTTCGGCGTGATGATGATCATCGGCGGCGTCGCTCCGGTGATCGCACCGCTGGTCGGCGGCGCAGTGGTCGACAGCATCGGTTGGCGCGGCGTCTTCTGGATCATCTCGGCGCTCACAGCGCTGATGCTGATCGCTGCCGTGTGCTTCGTACAGGAATCCCTGCCGCAGAACAGCCGCCGCGCAGGCGGGTTGCGCGAGATGCTCGACGGCATCGGCAGCGTCGTCCGCAATCGCCGCTACCTGGCTACACGCTGAGCTACGCCTTCGGCTTCTCGGTCATGTTCGCCTACATCTCCGCATCACCCTTCGTCCTGCAGAACATGCTCGGCCTGTCGGCCGGTCAGTACTCTGCCGCGTTCGCCGCGAACGCCGGTGGATTGATGCTGGGCAGCGCGGTCACGGCCAAGCTCTCCGACCGCGTGAGCCTGCACCGCATGCTGGCCTGCGGCGTCATCGCCGTCATGGCCACCACCAGCGCGTTGGCGGTACTCACCTTCGTGGGAATCACGCTGTGGCCCATGCTGATTCAGCTCTTCGCCACCGTCACCAGCCTCGGATTCGTCTTCGCGAATGCCACGACCCTGGCCGTCGAGCAGGTCCCGGCCCTGGCGGGCACCGGATCGGCAGTGCTCGGCGCCCTTCAGTTCGGTCTGGCCGCAGTCATTTCCCCGCTGGTCGGCCTGGGGGGCGACGCCACAGCCGTCCCCATGGTGATCGCGATGTTTTTCGCAGCGCTGATGTCGATGAGCATGCTGTTCCTGGTGGCGAAGAAGCAGGCCTAGCTACCCAGAGCCGCCGCCAGCCCCTCTTCCACGGCGTCCTTGCCAACACCGAGCGAGCCGAGGGTGGCGTCCTCGTTCTCCAGCAGTGCCAGCAGAATGTGCTCGGTGCCGATGTAGTTGTGTCCCAACCGAAGCGCCTCACGGAAGGTCAGTTCCAGCACCTTCTTGGCACCGGCATCGAACGGCACGAGATCGGGCACGGGGTCGGCCGGTTCCGGCAGCGTCGCCGTCACCGCAGAACGGATCCGATCGGGCGTGAGGCCCTGAGCTCCAAGCAGTTTCGCCGCGAATCCCTCGGGTTCGCCGAGCAGACCGAGAACCAGATGCCCGGTGGTGATGCAGTCGTTGGCAGTGGCCCTTGCCTCGTTCTGCGCTCCGACCACCACGTTGCGCGCCCGCGGGGTGAAGCGCGAGAAACCCTGACTGGCATCGAGATCGGCGGGATCGTCGCCGCCTTTCGCGACGAAGCGCTTCTGCACCGCCTGCTTGCTGACACCCATGGATGCGCCGATGGCAGTCCAGGACGCCCCGGAACGACGAGCCCGATCGACGAAATGTCCGATCAGATGATCGGCGACCTCGCCGAGGGCATCGGCCGCGATCACCGCACCCGAGAGTTGATCGAGCGCATCGGTGTGCACTTTCTCGATGGCGTCGATGAGGTCGTCGAGCCGGACGGGGTTCGTCATCTTCAGTGGTTGCGTCATGCGTCAACTCTAGGTTGACGTTGAAGATGCGTCAACCCTCGGTTGACGCCACTGTGCCGTCGCAACATCTGTTGAAGTTCTTCGCCCGCCAGGTCGAACTTCGGCCCCGTACGCACTGCGCAAAGACGTATATTCACCCATGAGGCGCCGCGAACAGCCATGCGAACGCCACGAGCGAGAAGGAAGTAGGTCCTTCGATGAATACGAAGGTCGCTGCGCCCTTCGCCATGCACACCAAACGGACCGCCGGTCTGGTGGCAGTGGTCGTCGTCGCGAGCACCGTCTTCGTTCTCGGCGATGCCGGAGTGCGGGCCGGTGTCCTGGCCACCGTCGCCGTCGGTTCGGTTCTGGCCATCAGCTCCGCGATCCATAGATACCGTCCCGACGACTCTCGATGCTGGTGGGCGTTGTTCGGTGCCTCGGTGATGTTCATGTTCGGGGTCTCGCTCCGCAGTGATCCCACCGCACTGAATCATTCGTTCCCGCTGCTGCCGGATCTGTTCACACTGACCGGGTACGCACTCGTCGGTTACGCACTCTCGCGGTGGATCCGAGACCGGCAGTCGATCGACGACATCACTCCACTGGTCGACGCCGGCCTGATCTTTCTCGGCACCCTGTTCCTGTCGTGGTTGCTGTTCATCTCCCCGGCCCTCGAATCGCCCCGTTCGTCGGCATCGACGGTGGTCAACGGGCTCTATCCGGCGATCGACGCAGCACTGATCACCCTGACCACCTACCTGTTGTTCTCGTCCAAGCCCCGCACCGCTGCGCTGCAGTGGGCCCTGATCGCACTCGTCGCGACACTCGTCGGCGACGTCTCGTACGCCTTCGCGGCCACCACCGACGACGCGCCGTCCTCGGGATTGCTCGACGGCATCTACCTGTTCGCGTATCTCTCCCTGGCGATGGCCGCCCTCGATCCGTCGATGCGCACCGTCTCGCAGCGGCAGACTCCTGCCCCGGCGCACAGCAGCCGCCGCGTCGTGTTCGTGGTGACGCTGCTGGTCGTCTGCGCCACGGTGCCGCTGCTGGGTTCGGCCGTGTCCACCGGTGATCTGGTCGTTCGGTCCCTGTTGCTCGCGTCGATCCTGGTGGGCGCATTCCTGCGCGGCGAGCGCGCGCTGACCCGAGTGCAGGTCGGCGAGGAGCACGCGAAATACCTGGCCGCTCACGATCTGTTGACCGGCCTACCCAACCGCACGATGCTCGACGAGGAATTCACCCGGCTCGAGCGCACGCAGACTCCGGGACGCACGTGCGTCCTGTTCGTCGACCTCGACAACTTCAAGATGGTCAACGATTCGTACGGCCACCGCGTCGGGGACGAACTCATCGTGGCCGCAGCGCGACGCATCCGCGCCGCGGTCGGTGCCGCCGACACCGTTGTTCGGTACGCCGGTGACGAGTTCGTCGTGCTGACCCGCCGCGATCGCGGCGGAGCTGAAGCGTTGGCACGCCGCATCATCGATCGGACGAACGAACCGTTCCCCCTGAGCGCGGCAACGGCATACGTCACGGCCTCGGTGGGGATCGCAGACGCGGACCGATTGCACGACGCCATCCGCGAGGCCGACACCGCGATGTATCACGCCAAGTCTCTCGGCGCGGCGCGCTACGCGTTCTTCGACGAGTCCCTTCGTGCGCGAGCGACGTCCGCGATCGAGACCGCCACCGCATTGCGCGGCGCGATCAGACGCGGCGAACTCGAGGTGTACTACCAGCCGATCATCGAGACCGCCTCACGCGCCACCGTCGTCTACGAGGCACTCGTGCGCTGGAACTGGCAGGGGCGTGTGCGTACCCCCAACGAGTTCATCCCGATTGCCGAATCGACCAATCTCATCAAGGAAATCGGCGAGTGGGTGCTGCGCACCGCGATCTCCGATCTGGTGACACTGCGTTGCAACGGGCAGAACGTCACCATGTCGGTGAACGTGTCGCCGATGCAACTGCGAGACGATTCGTTGCCCGTCATCGTCGGGCGACTGCTCGACACGTACGGCCTCGACGGAGCGGATCTGGCACTCGAGATCACCGAGAGCGTCCTGATCGACGACATGGGCACGGCGAAAAGCGTTCTCGATCGACTCGCCGCGATGGGTGTGCTCATCGTTCTCGACGACTTCGGTATCGGCTATTCCTCGCTGAGCAGGCTGCGCGCGATGCCGATCGCACTGCTCAAGATCGACAAATCCTTCGTTCACGAGATCGGCAGTTCGGAGTCCGACACTCAGCTGATTCGCGCAATCGTCGCCATGGCATCGGCGCTGCCGGTGGCGACGGTGGCCGAGGGCGTCGAGACCGAGGAGCAGGCCGCGATCATCGAGGCTCTCGAATGCCGCTTCGCGCAGGGCTTTCTGTTCGGTAGACCTGCGCCCGTCGCACACTGGCTGCTCGAATCTGCCGAGACCCGTGCCGGCAAGTGAGCCGGGTGTTAGCGTCGGGCGGTGTCTGCAACGCGCCCACTCCGCTCGACCGCCCTTGCATGTGCCCTGCTGCTGGTGCCGCTCGCCGCGTGCAGTAGCAGCGAAAGCAACGATCCCGACTCCGCGGCCGAGAACAGCTGTGTCCTCGGTGCCAGTGGCGGCACCCCGGTAGGAGCGACGCCGAGCGCGAGTTCGGGCGACATCTCCACCAATCCCGAAGTGGCGACCGGGTATCGATCG
>NZ_BAOX01000192.1:0-9639 GCF_000813105.1 Rhodococcus sp. BS-15
GCAGGAGTGGAGCCCGCAGGACGATCGGAGAATCCGGCGGTGTCGGCTCGGCGGCTGGGGTTGTTGACCGGTGTGTTGACTGCCGTGATCAGTGCCAGTGCGGGTGTTGCGTCGGGGGTCTCCGTTCCGTTGGCGGAGGCGCTCGACGGCGGTTGGCGGTGGGTGCTAGGGCTGTGGGCGGTCCCGGTGGCTATTGCGGCGCTGTGTATGGCGCTGCTGTCCCGGATGTTCGCGAGGGCGGGGCCGACGGCAGTGTCCGGTGCCGTGGAATCGCAGGGCGGTTCGGCCGTGCTGCGCTCCCCCGTCGCGTGGGCGGTGACGGCGTTCATGGGTGTGCAGTCACTCATGGCGTACTCGATGATCGCGTGGCTGCCCACGATCTACCGGGATCGTGGAGTGGACGCCGCCGCGGCCGGGCTACTGTTGACGGCTCTGTCCCTCACCAGTGTCGTGACGGCTCTGACGGTGCCCAGCGTGGCCACCAGGTTGCCGAGACAGAGCGTTCTGGCAGTTGCGGTGGTGTTGCCCACCGTTGCGGGCTTGGCGGGGGTGCTGTCGTCTGCAGATTCCTGGGCGCTGCTGTGGGCCGTGTTGCTCGGGCTCGGCCAAGGCGGGCAGTTGTCCCTGGCGATGACGCTGATGAATCTGCGGGCCGCGACGGCACGTGATGCTGCGTCGTTGAGTTCGATGGCACAGACGGTCGGCTATGTGCTGGCAGCCTGCGGCCCGTTGGTGTGCGGCGCTGTGCATTCGGTGACTCAGCGGTGGGAACCGTCGGTGCTCTTCCTTCTCGTGATGACGGCTCCGATGGCAGTCGCGGGTGCGGTGGCCGGACGCTGCGCGTTCTACGGCGTCGACGTCCGGCAGGAGACCGGTGTCAGAGGCTCTTGACCCAGTGCGAGACTCGCTGCACGACGTCCTCGCAGGTGAGACCGAGTTCGTGGTGTAGCTGTTCGCGCGATGCGTGGTCCAGGAATCGTTGTGGCACACCGAGATCGCGGCACGGGGTATCGACGCCTGCCCCGCGGAGTGCCGCAGACAGGGTCGAGCCGATGCCACCGTGCAGGCCACTGTCTTCGAGGGTGACCACCATCCGGTAGTCCTCCGCCAATTTCAGCAGCGCCTGCGGGATGGGCAGCACCCATCTCGGGTCCACCACTGCGACCGAGATGCCGTCCTGCTGAAGTTTGTCCGCCGCGTGCACGGCCAGCGGACCGAACACTCCGACGGCCACGATCAACACATCGCCCGTCGCGTCGGACGGCTCGGTCAGTACGTCGACGATTCCGTCCAGTCTGCGTACCGCGGGCACGGTTTCGGTCACTGCGCCCTTCGGAAAGCGCAGTGCAGTGGGTCCGTCGGACGTCGCGATCGCCTCGGCCAGTTCTTCTCGCAGTGTCTCGGCATCTCGCGGCGCCGCCACCTTCATGCCGGGAACGATGCCGAGCAGAGACATGTCCCACATGCCGTTGTGGCTGGCACCGTCGGCCCCGGTGACCCCGGCGCGGTCGAGCACCACGGTGACCGGCAGTCCGAGCAGCGCCACGTCCATCAGCAACTGGTCGAACGCGCGATTGAGGAAGGTGGAGTAAATCGCGACCACCGGATGCATCCCGCCCAGCGCGAGCCCGGCAGCCGACGTCATCGCGTGCTGCTCGGCGATTCCGACGTCGAACAACCGGTCGGGGAAGCGAACTCCGAACGCGGCGAGCCCGGTGGGCGCGGCCATCGCTGCGGTGATCGCTACGACGTCCTCGTTCTGTTCGCCCTGCTCGATCAGTGCCGCCGAGAACACCGATGTCCAGTCCGGTGCCGACTTCGACCGCGCCAGTCCCGTCAACGGATCGATGACACCGGTGGCGTGCATCTGATCGGCGACGTCGTTCTCGGCGTGCACGTAGCCCATGCCCTTGCGCGTCACCGCGTGGACGATGACCGGACCGCCGTACGCCTTGGCGCGGCGCAGAGCCGATTCCATCGCGTGCTGATCGTGGCCGTCGACCGGACCCAGATATTTGATACCGAGATCGGTGAACATCACCTGCGGACTGATGGCGTCCTTCACCCCGGCCTTCATGCCGTGCAACATCGCGTAGGCCGTGGGCCCGACGATCGGAATGCGACGAACGATGCGGCGACCGTTGTCCAGCACCTTCTCGTACCCGGGCTGAAGCCGAAGGGCTGCCAGATGATCGGCCAAGCCCCCGATGGTCGGGGCGTACGAGCGACCGTTGTCGTTGACGACGATCACCAGGGATCGGTCGCGGCCTGCGGCGATGTTGTTGAGCGCCTCCCAACACATTCCGCCGGTGAGCGCACCGTCGCCGACAACAGCGACGACGTGCCGGTCGGTTTCGCCTTTGAGTGCGAAGGCCTTGGCCAGGCCGTCGGCGTAGGAGAGGGAGGCCGACGCATGCGATGACTCCACCCAGTCGTGTTCGCTCTCGACACGTGACGGGTAGCCCGACAGGCCGCCCTGCTTGCGGAGCGTGTCGAACAGACCGGTGCGCCCGGTCAGCATCTTGTGCACGTACGCCTGATGACCGGTGTCGAAGATGACGGGATCACGCGGGGAGTCGAAGATGCGATGAATCGCCAACGTCAGTTCCACGACACCGAGATTGGGACCGAGGTGGCCGCCGGTAGCGGACACTTTCTCGACGAGAAACGCACGGATCTCGCGAGCCAATTCGGCCAGCTCCGCACTGCCGAGGTCGCGCAAGTCCTCGGGCGTCTGAATTCGAGCTAGGACACCCAACGAGATCGCTCCCTCCGGCCGGAAAACAAAATGGAAATTTCAGTCTACGGAGTTTCCGTGCCCTGCTGCTCCGCCCAGCGTCGTGACGCCGACAGTACCGTCGAACGTCGAGGTGCCCTGGGTCAGCCGCCCCTAACCTCGACGGTGGCGAATCGGACATCACACATACAGTGTGGCCTATGAGCAACGTGGTCGATGCCATCCTGCGCCGAGTTCACGAACTGTGCCGCGACGACACGTCCGGGCAGGTGGCGGACTACATCCCCGAGCTCGCTGCCGTCACGCCGGACGGGTTCGGTATCGCGCTGACGACCACGGACGGTTACGTCTACGAGGTCGGCGACACTCGACTCCCCTTCACGATCCAATCGATCTCCAAGCCGTTCACCTACGCACTGGCGTTGGCCGACCGGGGCATGGACGTCGTCGCGAGCAAGGTCGACGTCGAGCCGTCCGGTGAGCCGTTCAACGAGATCAGTCTCGACCCCGTCACCGAGCGCCCACGCAACCCGATGATCAACGCCGGTGCCATCACGTCGCGTCGCTGATCGCGGGGCGAAGTGCCGAGGATCGTTTCGAGCGCATTCGAGCCTCGTACTCGCGGTATGCGGGGAGGTCTCTGGCGTTCAACGATGCCGTGTACCGGTCGGAGGCGCGCACCGGCAATCGCAACCGCGCAATCGGCTACATGCTCCGTTCGTTCGACATCATCGACCACGATCCCGACGCCGCCGTCGATCTGTACTTCCGCCAGTGCTCGATCGACGTCACCGCCGCGGACCTCGCGATGATGGCGGCCACCATGGCCAACAACGGCGTCAACCCGCGCACGCGTGAACGCGCACTGGCACCGGCTCTGGTCGAGCGAGTGCTGTCGGTCATGACGACGTGTGGGATGTACGACGGTGCAGGCGACTGGGTCGCGAGGGTCGGCCTGCCGGCCAAGAGCGGGGTCGGCGGCGGGATCCTCGCGGTTCTCCCTGGACAGATGGGCATCGCCGTCTACTCCCCACGGCTCGATTCGCACGGCAACAGCGTGCGCGGAGTCGCCGCCTGCCGAGAACTCTCGAAACGCCTCGAACTGCACTTCCTGCACGTCACCCGAGCGGCGAAATCCTCGATCCGGCGCCGCTACGTCGTCACCGAGGCACCCTCACGCAAACGGCGATCGGAGGTGGAACAGGCCACCTTGGCTGCCGTGGGCGATCGCGCCCGCGTGTACGAACTGCACGGTGATCTGCTGTTCTCGGGTGCCGAGACTGCCGTCCGTGAGATCGGCGACCTCGATCGGGAACTCGACGCACTCGTCATCGACGTACGAGGCGTCGACGAGGTCAGCGACATCGCTCGGACCATGTTCGAGGATCTACGTCAGGATCTGGCGGAGCACGGCTGTGTGGTGGGTCTGGTGGATCCCAGAGCGATCATGGGTCACACGACGTCGAGTCTCGACCCGGCCGACCCCGCTGGCCGAACCTACTCGAGCCTGGGTGCGGCCATCCAGTGGGCCGAGAATCTGTTGCTCGATCGCCATTGCGCGGGGGTGCGACAGCCGACCGTCGTCACCACGGCCGAGCATCCGTTGCTGGCCGGGCTGTCCGCCGCACAGTTCGAGGCGGTCACTCCATATCTGGAGAAGCGGCACTACGCCCGCGGAGACGTGATCGTTCGCCACGGCGATGCGGCGGCGGGCCTGTTCCTGATGCTGCGCGGCGAGGTGACGTCCACGGCCGTCGCCGCCGACGGTGGCAAGCACCGCATCACGACTCTCTCCCCCGGCATGAGCTTCGGTGAGATGCCCCTGCTGATGTCGGTTCCGTTCCTGCTCGACATGGTCGCCGACACACCGGTCGATCTCGTGGTGGTGTCGGCAGCGCACTTCCGGGCGCTCACGCGCGACGCACCGGAGATCAAGCTGGCGTTGCTGGAAAATCTCGCCACCGGGGCCTACGGCCAGATGGCAGCGGTGATAAGAACGCTCGGGCGGTTCGACACCGGCATCTGACCGAATATCGAACCGCCCGAGGCGACCGTGCGTGTGCTGTGCTCAGGCACCCAACGTCAGCATCGTGAGCACCTCGGTGGGCTGCGCCGACCCGCCTGCGGGTTCGAGCGAGAACGCGAAATTCGTCGACGCCCCGAGACCGTCGACCACCGTGCCGGACTCGGAAGTGATCTGCTCGTCGGTCATCACACCGGCCGATCGTGGAGAACCTTCCACGAACCACATCTGATACGCGCGTCCGGGCGGCGGCTGTGAAACCCCGTCGAGAGTGACCACGACGGCGTTCTGGGAGAGCGAGTACGACACCGTTGCCGAACCGCCACCGGGGAACTCCGCCGTGGCTCTACGCGCATCCGGTGCAGCCACGATCTGGTCGGCCTGCGACGGCTGCGGATCATTCCCCATGGTCTGCGTCACGACCACCACACCCCCGACGGCGACGATCACCGCCGCGGCGGCCGACACCATGGAGTAGCGCCAGGACTTCGACCGTGGTTGCCGATGCCGGTGCAACGGCGTCACATTCGGCGGTAGCTCCCGAACGGTGGGCTCCTGGTCACTGGAGGCGACTCGATCGAGCACCACCTGTCGCAGCCGATCGGGCGCGGGCGTCGCATCGACTGCGACGGCCAAGGCCAACGTTTCGTGGATCTCGCTCACGAGAATGTCGAACTGGGCTCGCGCGGTGTCGTCGACACGAGTTCGTTCGGCTTCGATGTCGCGTCGCTCGGCATCGGTCGTCGCGTGGAGGGCGTAGACCTCCGCGTCGTCGAGAAGCCGTTGCCGTGACGATTCACTCATTGCGGGATCACCCCCAGACAAGTTTTCAATTTGATCAATCCGTCTCGTATGCGCGACTTGATGGTAGGAACCGCGACCCCGAGCCGCTCCGCAACTTCGCGATAGGTGTAACCGCTGTAATAGGCCATTCGGACCGACTCGCTCTGCGTATCGGTCAAGGTGTCGAGACAGGCGATCACGGCCTCCGATTCGAGCCGCTGCGTCACCGTCTCGAGCACCTCGTCGTGCTCCGGTGTGTGACTGACTGCGCCGTACGCGGCCTCACGGTCGGTACCCGACTGCTCGCTTCGAACGCGATCGACCGCTCGCCGGTGCGCGAGCGTCATGATCCAGGCCAGTGGGCTGCCCTGGTTCGGGTCGTAGTTCGGTGCCGCGCGCCAGATCTGGAGGAACACCTCCTGCGCGGTCTCCTCGCTGTACCCCGGGTCTCGAAGCACCCGCAGCACCATTCCGTAGACCCGCGACGACGTCGCGTCGTACAGCTCGGCGAACGCCGCCCGGTCGCCCTGCGCGACCGACGCCATCAACCGACGCAGACGATCCGTTTCGTCGGCACGCAGGTTCTTGAGCTGTGGACTGGGAACAGCACACACCGCATCCTCTGCCGCGTAGTTCTCCGAGGCAGCGGACGTCGTCCGGTCACGGCCGGCATTCGACGATCCGGACGCATCCGACAACGGCGCGCTCATCGGAAAGTCGTCCCAACAGACGGGTTCATGATCGAGTTCATCGATCACGACACTAGTGGTCATATCGCTCTCATATCGAAACCTCCGCGTTTTCCCGCCGCAGTACACATTCGGAACAAACCGACCGGAGGATGGTTCGGGACGGAAATTCGTTTGCGACAGATGTGGTCCGCGTTTCATCCTTGGTGGACAATCGGACAATCGTGGGGAATCGGGCGACCGGCCCACCGGAGGAATCGAGAGACATGGCGGCGATCGAGACACACGGTCTGGTCAAACGTTTCGGAGCGAACATCGCCGTCGACGGAGTCGATCTGTCCATTCCGTCCGGTGGTGTCTACGGCGTGCTCGGGCCGAACGGCGCAGGGAAGACGACGACCATCCGGATGCTGGCCACCCTGCTTCCGATCGACGGGGGCAGCGCCCGAGTCCTGGGTCACGACGTGGCCAGCGAACCGGAGGCCGTTCGGCAGAAGGTCGCTCTGACAGGACAATTCGCCTCTCTGGACGAGGATCTCACCGGGACGGAGAACCTGGTGCTGCTCGCTCGGCTGCTCGGCTACTCCCGGCCCGCCGCCCGATCACGAGCCGAGCAGCTGCTGACGGCGTTCGACATCGCCGATGCCGGACCGCGACAGGTCAAGACCTACTCCGGCGGCATGCGCCGTCGCATCGACATCGCCGCCAGCATCATCGTCACGCCCGAACTGATCTTTCTCGACGAGCCCACCACCGGACTCGACCCCCGCAGCCGAAACCACGTGTGGGAGATCGTCCGCGCGTTGGTCGCGGGCGGGACGACTGTGTTGTTGACGACACAGTATCTGGACGAGGCCGATCAGCTGGCCGGGCGTGTCGCAGTCATCGATCGCGGCAAGGTCATCGCCGAGGGAACGACGGGTGAGCTGAAGGCATCCGTGGGATCGAATTCACTGCACCTGCGCGTTCTCGATGCGGCCCAGCGAACGACCGCCGCGCAGATCCTGCGAGATCTCCTCGGCGGCAACGTCACCGAGGACCCGGATCCGTCCACCGTCAGCGCACGGTTGGACAATCCGGCACAGGCCGCGCCCGTGCTGCCCGCACTCGAGACCGCAGGCATCTCCATCGCGTCGTTCACGCTGGGACAACCGAGCTTGGACGAGGTGTTTCTCGCTCTCACCGGGCACGATGCCGGTTCCGAATCCGACCGGGAGGTTGCGTCATGACAACCGAAGCCCAGCAGGCGACGCCACAGGCGTCGACCATCATCGATGTGCTCGGCGCCGCCGGGCCTCGTCCGCCGCGTCCGTCGTCGTTGTCGACGTCGTTGAGCTTCGGGTGGCGAGCGCTGCTCAAGATCAAGCACGTGCCCGAGCAACTGTTCGACGTGACGGCCTTTCCGATCATGTTCACGTTGCTCTTCACCTACCTGTTCGGTGGCGCGTTGGCCGGGTCGACCGAGGCGTACATCCAGTTCCTGCTCCCCGGCATCCTCGTGCAGACCGTGGTGATGATCACGATGTACACCGGCGTGACCATGAACAAGGACATCGAGAAAGGCGTGTTCGATCGATTCCGTTCGCTGCCCATCTGGCGGCCGTCGCCCTTGGTCGGTGCGTTGCTCGGCGACGTCGTGCGCTACACGCTGGCTTCGGTGATCGTGCTGATCCTCGGGTTGATCCTCGGTTTCCGGCCGCAGGGTGGCGTCGTCGGCGTCGTGGCCTCCATCGCTCTGCTGCTGGTGTTCTCGTTCTGCCTGTCCTGGATCTGGACCATGATCGCGATGATCGTGCGTACCGAGGCTGCAGTGATGGGCGTGTCGATGTTCATCCTGTTTCCGCTCACGTTCGCGAGCAACATCTTCGTCGACCCCAGCACGATGCCCGGTTGGCTGCGCGCGTTCGTCGACGTCAACCCGGTCAGCTTCCTGGTCACGTCGCTGCGTGGCCTCATGCAGGGCGACGTCGACACCGGTGGGCTGGGAGTGACGCTGATGCTGTGCGCGGTGTTGCTGGCGGTGTTCGGGCCGATCACGATGCGCCTGTACAACCGGAAGTCCTAGCGAACGCGCTGCGCAGTGCGTCGATCACGAGGCCGCGCGTGCTCGATGCCTGCGGACCGCGTCGCGATTGGAGCACACCGTTCCGCAGTATCGCTGCCTTCCGGTTCTCGAGGTGTCGGCGAAGGCGAATGTGCAGTCGGCGGCGGCGCAGCGATCGAGGCGAGACATTCCGCGTCCGGTCAGGTGCAACGCAGTGCCGACGCTCACCAGGGCCTGATGACGCCGCCGAGTTCGATGTTGGGGTCGCGGTAGTGCATGTGCCAGCCGTCGTCGGCATGGTTGGTCAACCGCGGGTAGGCCGACGCCTGTGCCAGCAGAGCATTGAGCTCGTCGGCTCGATCGTCTTCCGTGGTGGCGTCCACCACCCGCGCCCAGTCCCGCAGGAACTGGAGGGTGTCGACCAGGTCGGCATCTGTTGCGGTCCAGTCCGGTACGAGGCCGGCGTCCACGCAGCGGTCGCCCAGTTCGGTTGCGGACGTGGGTGGTGAATTGAGTAGGTCGATACCGAGTTTGACCGCATATTCGCCGTAAGGGTTGATGTGCACAAGACCATTACATCACGATGGACGCATGCACACCGAACACACCACACACACCTGGACCACCCACTCCACCCACGACACGAGCGAGGGACTCGTCGGGTATCAGGGCTGCAGGTGCGGTGCCCAACGCATCGTGACCGTTCCCATGCAGACCTTCGCCCCGGTCGCCGAAGTTGCGCACCGGGCCTGATCGGCTGCCGCAGCCCTCACCGACGAACGAAACGACCGATACATTCGACGTGGCTGGTCGACGGAAAGGCATCGAAGGCACGCATGTCGTCGAGCTCGTATCCCGCAGCTCGATACAAGCTCACATCCCGCGCGAACGAGGCCGGATCGCATCCGATGTGCACCACCGAACGCGGAGACCTGACGGCGAGGGCATCGATCACGTCCCGTCCGGCACCTGCGCGAGGTGGATCGAGCACCGCTACCGACACCGGCTCGGCCAACGCATCGATCGAGCGCTCGACCCGACCCGGCACGAACGAGACCTGCGGCAGATCCTGTAGCGCCGAACGGCCGTCCTCGGCTGCACGACGGGAGAATTCGACGCTGGTGACTCGGCCGCTCGGACCGACCTGGCCGGCCAGCGCGGCGGCGAACACCCCCGACACCGCCGTACAGATCCCACGCACCGTCACCCACTGCGGCGTCCGCCCAGTCCCCCACCACATCGGTGTACACCTGCGGCGCGCCGCGGTGGGCCTGCCAGAATCCGGTGGCGTCGAGGGTCCACGCCCTGTTCGAGACGTATTCCGTCACCCGACCCGATCCGATCACAGCCTTCTCGGGCCGAG
>NZ_BAOX01000191.1:0-9688 GCF_000813105.1 Rhodococcus sp. BS-15
CGCCTGACCTTTGCCGCCCGCTCTCCTGCCCGCCCGCCTTCTGCCCGCCCACACGCCCCCCCGTTCGGGATGAATGTGAGATTCAGTCGCTCTGAGTGCAACAAAGGCGCATTGATCCCAACCAGGGAGGGGCCATTGACGCGGAAGGGGGGCGGGGGTCAAGCAGGCTGAGCGCTGAGCAATCTCGCGCAACGCAGCAGACCGAGGTGACTGTAGGCCTGCGGATGGTTGCCGAGGGATCGTTCGGCGATGGGATCGTATTCCTCACTGAGCAGTCCGGTGGGCCCTGCAGCACTGACGAGTTGGGCGAACAGTGCTTCGGCTTCGGCGCGTTGTCCCACCAGTAGGTATGCCTCCACGAGCCAGGCCGCACAGAGGTGGAAGCCACCTTCGCCGCCGGGCAGTCCGTCGTCGTGGCGGTATCGGTACACGGTCGAGCCGCTGCGCAGTTCGGCTTCGGTGGCGGTGACGGTGGCCGCGAAGCGTGGGTCGGCCGGGTCGATCAGTCCGGACAGTCCGATGAACAGCGTGGCGGCGTCGAGGTCGGTGCCGTCGTACGCGGCGGTGAAGGACTGCACTTCCTCGTTCCAGCCGTTGGCGAGCACTTCCTCGCGGATGGTCGCGCGCAGAGATGCCCAGCTGGGTTCTGTTGTGCGACCGAATTTTTCGGCGAGTCGGATGGCGCGATCGACGGTGATCCAGCCCATCACCTTGGAGTAGACGTGGTGACGGGGGTTGTCGCGGATCTCCCAGATGCCGTGGTCGGGCTCGAACCACCGACGCTCGACGGCTTCGACCATGGCGCGGACGAGATCCCAATCGTCTTCGGACAGAACGTGGTCCGATCCTGCGGCCTTGCGTGCATGGGCGAGAGCGGACACCAGTTCGACGATGGGACCGAAGACGTCCAGCTGAACCTGTTGATTGGCAGCATTTCCCACGCGTACCGGACGCGAGCCGGCGTAGCCGGGCAGCTCGTCGATGACGGCCTCGGGCGGTAGGCCGAGACCCCAGATCGTGTAGAGCGGGTGCAGACGCTCGGGGCCGGAGACCGACTCGAGCACACCGTGGATCCAGGAGAGGTAGTTCTCTGCCTCCGCCATCGATCCCACGTCGACCAGCGCGGTTGCGGTGAGTGCGGCGTCGCGCAGCCAGCAGTATCGGTAGTCCCAGTTACGTACTCCGCCGATGTCCTCGGGCAGTGAGGTGGTGGCCGCAGCCATGATCGAGCCGGACTCGGCATGTACGAGGCCGCGGAGGGTCAGTGCCGATCGCTTCATCAGATCGCGCTTGAGTGGAGGCAGGTCCAGGCCGTCGGCCCAGTCCTTCCAGTATGCCTCCGAGGCGCGGCGACGCTCCACCTCGTCCCACGGGTATTCGGTCAGATCGTCTGTGCCGAGCCGCAATTCGAGAACGATCGGTCCGTCGGACGGATCGACCTCGGCGTGTGCCGTCTGCTGAGATCCGTCGGAGACGATGTTCCAGGTGACGCCGGGACTGCGCAGCACCATCGGATCTGCGGTACCGAGAATGCGGAGACCGTCGACATCGGGTTCGAGTGAGGCCCAGGCCTTTCCGAATTCCGGACGCGGTGCGAAGGTGACCACGGCGGTGGCCTTGCCGGTGATGACTCGCGTCAGCGCGGTCTGGCCCTGGCCGATGTCGTGCGGCAGGTAATCGGTGACCTGCAGGCTGGCCCACTTGGTCTGCACCGTCATCGTGCCGTCCACGTACTGCTGACTCAGCGGAAGTGATGCGCGGGTGGGTCCGACGCTGAAGTGGCCGGCCTGATCGCCGCCGAGCAGGTGCGCGAACACTGCTGCGGAATCGGGTTCGGGGTGGCACAGCCAGGTGACGTCGGCGTCGGGGGTCAGCAGCGCTACGGCATTGGGGCTGGCCAACATCGTCAGTCGTTCGATGCGTGGGGCGTCGGCTCCCGAAAGCCACTGCCGTCGCTCTTCGAGCAGAAATGCCAGGGCGAGCGCGACCTGCTCGGTGCTGTCGATCCGGAACTCCGCGAGGGTGTCTCCCGGCCCGATCTTGACGCCGATGTCCGGCCCGTGCAGGTGTCCGAACGCCTTCTCGTCGGTGACGTCGTCGCCGAAAAAGACTGCGGCAGTGGCGGCTTCCTGATGGCGAAGAATGTCGAGGGCGACGCCCTTGTCGGTGACGATGACGGCCAGTTCGATGACGGACTTGCCTTCGGTGACCTGAACGCCGTCCCGCGCAGCGGCACCGGATCGCACCGCTGCGAGCGCTTCGTCACCGGCGGCGGTCTCGGCATTGCGGACGTGCAGCGCGACGCTGGCCGGCTTTGTCTCGATACTCACGCCGGGATGGGCGTCGGCGATGGCCTGGAGTTCGCCGGTGATGACGGTGAGGAGCTTCTTGGCGTTCTCGTCGATGGCGTTGATGAATCCGGCGTCGAACTCACTGCCGTGACTGCCCACCAACTGCACCTCGGACGGCAGGCGGGAGAGGATCGCGAGATCGCGGAGGGCACGTCCGGAGATGACGGCAGCGTTGGTGCCGGCCAGGGAGGCGAGCCCGCGCATGGCGCTGACCGACTCTGGGTGCGGGAAGGCCTTCTGCGGGTCGGAGACGATCGGCGCCATGGTGCCGTCGTAATCGGACGCGACGAGCAGACGCGGAGTCCGAGCTACTCCAACGAGTGCGCGGCGAAGTTCGAGCGGCAATTCGAGAGCAGTCACCCGTCGAATCTAGGCGATGAACCCCGCCTCGGCGTACCTGGCTTTGTGCGCGTGATGTATCACTGCTGGTCGGGGACCAGACCGGGCGACGGAGTCACACCGGAGGCCGCCGACATCGAGGCAGCGGACTTGGTCACGATGGCCAACATGGCGCGTTGCGCGCCGTCTGCATCGCCGGATTGGATCGACGACGCGACCACGCCGTGCAGCCGGATCGCCTCCGGGTCGGCCTGCCGCGACATCAGGGAATGCCGGGTGCGTCCGGCCAGCACCTCCACCACGATGTCGGACATCGACCGCAACATCGGGTTGCCCGAGGCCGCCAGCAATGTGCGATGGAAATTGCTGTCGTGCTCGAGGTAGGCGTCGGAATCCGCGGCCCGGGACGTCGACGACATTCCGATGACAGCGGCCGTCAGCGCGCCGCATTGCTCGGGCGTTGCTCGATGCGCCGCGAGCTTGGCCGCCAAAGGCTCGATGCCCGAACGCAATTCGCTGAGCAGCAGCAACTGCTCGGCGCGGGCGGGCCCGGCCAGTTGCCAGCGAATGACCACCGGATCGAGGGAGTTCCAGTTCTGCGAGCCCTGCACGGTGATCCCCACGCGCCGACGCACGGTGAGCAACCCCAGCGATTCCAGGACGCGGACCACTTCCCGGACGACGGTCCGCGACACCGTGAACCGCACGGCGACGTCGTCGGCCGAGATTCGGGTCCCGCTCGGGATCGCGCCGCTCACGATGTCGCGACCGAGCTCGTCGAGCACCGAATCGTGAAGCTGGCGGAAGTCGCTGGTCTCGCTCATGTCCGACCGATCGTCCCACGGGTTGCCCGGATTCTCGCGTCTGTCCGATCCGCCGGAGCGAGATGGAGCAGTATCGAGGGATGGCATCACAGACGACAGGCAGAGCGCATCATCCGGTTCTCGTAGTGATGGGAGTGTCCGGTTCGGGCAAGTCGACGGTGGCGGGAATTCTCGCCGGCGCGTTGAAATGGGACCTGCAGGAGGGCGACGACCTGCATCCGGACGCAACGTGGCCAAGATGGCGGCCGGTCAGCCGCTGACCGACGAGGACAGGTGGCCGTGGCTCGACGTGATCGCGGAATGGATCACCGACCACACCACGACGGGCCGATCGGGGATCGTGACGTGCTCGGCCCTCAAGCGGACGTATCGGGACGTGCTGGCTGCTGGGTCGAGGGAGGGTTCGGAGGTGATCTTCGTGCATCTGGCCGGAACGAAGGATCGGATCAGCGGTCGCCTCAATGCTCGGATGGACCACTTCATGCCGTCCTCGCTGCTCGACACGCAGATCTCGACCCTCGAGCCGCTGGGTGAGGACGAGAACTCCATCGTCGTCGACATCGGTCCGCCCCCGACCAAGATCGCCGAGCACATTCTGCTGGAGCTCGAGAAGCGCGCGGGAATGTCCGAGAGTCACTGATCGAAGAAAACTCAAGCAAGCATGCTTGCTTTTAAGTACTACGAATGACCGAAAGGACTTGTAAAAGTATGACGAATGCGAGATAGTGAGCTTGTTCACTTTTTCAGTGAGGAGACAGCTCATGGTGCGAGGCGCACCCGCCAGGCCGGTCCAACTTCCCGTACCCAACGCAGACGTATGGGACTGGCAACTCGACGGACTGTGTCGCGGATTGGACTCGTCCGTGTTCTTCCATCCCGAAGGCGAACGAGGACGCGCCCGCACCTCGCGTGAAAAATCCGCCAAGCAGGTCTGCGGCCGCTGCCCGGTACTCGAACAATGCCGCCAGCACGCCCTGGAGGCGAACGAGCCCTACGGCGTGTGGGGCGGAATGTCTGCACACGATCGCGCCGACTTCTACCGCGGAGCCGTCCGAACCGCTTGAGCTTCCTGTACCGCGGATGCGGAGACGTCGACAACGATCTCCGTCATCCCCGCCTCTTCGGGTAGCGCCGAGGAAGCCGGACGCACCGTCCGGTGGCTGACGTCGGGGTCGACCAGCAGTCGTGATCCACGGTCCACCTCCGGGAGTGTTCTCGACCGATCTCCGCGAGTCTGGTGTCGGCGGCTCCGGACGCGTTATTCTTTGGCAATGACCACCGGGACGGCGTTGCGCCACACACGGATCGGTGACCCGGCCCTGTTTTGACGGGAGCGCGGGGTCCGCCTTGTTGTGTTGATGGTATCGAAAAATCAACCACGACAGGAGAATTCATGCCCACCAAAACTTTCCAGATCCCGATGGCGGATGGACACGCCGACGTCTTCGCCGCGTTTCCAGATGACCAGGTGCCGCACCCAGGCGTTTTGATGTATCCCGATGCGTTCGGTCCTCGGCCCGTGCTTCGTGAGATGGCACAAAAGTTGGCCGCCCATGGCTACTACGTGCTCGTTCCCAACATCTTCTACCGACATGGTCGAGCGCCCCTCGTCGCGCTTCCCGACCACATCGGAGAAGAAATTCGGCCGGCACTCGTCGACCAGTTGATGCCTTTCATCCATCTGCACACTGCCGAGCGCGTCTCCAGCGACGCCGAGGTCTACCTACAATTTCTTGAAGAACAGCCTGAAGTGAGCACAGGTGAAGTTGGGGTGGTCGGTTACTGCATCGGTGGTCTGCTCGCGACGCGAACCGCCGCCGTGTACCCGAGCCGGATTGCCGCGATTGCCGCATTCCATGGCCCGGTGGCAGCGGACCGAATCGAAGAGCTTGCGAAAATCACCGCCGAAGTCCATTTTGGCCACGCCGCAGGCGATCTGACGCCCGAGGCTCTGAACGAATTAAATAGAGCGTTGGACGCCGCACAGTTGAGCTACAACTCCGAGATCTATCCCGGCACAATTCATGGGTTCACGATGTCCGACACGGACGCCTTCGATCCGGCTGGGCTGCAGCGGCACTGGGACCGGTTGCTCGCCCTTTTCGAGAGGGCGCTGGGGACCAACTGAATGGCACCGAGAACTCAGGCGAGTGTCTTGACCACAGTTGCCGGCACCCCGGCCACCAACGTTCGAGGGGGTACGTCGCGAGTGACGACAGCGCCGGCACCGATGATGGCTTCCGCGCCGATGGTGACGCCTTGCAGGATCAGTGCTGATGTTCCGATCCAGACGTTTCGTCCTATCGTGATCGGTGCCGAGGTGATTCCGGCCCGTCGCCCGGCGGGTTCGATCGGATGCCCCGAGGTGATCAGGCTGACATTGGGCCCCAGCATGACGTCGTCATCGATTTCGATCCCGCCGATGTCGTTGAAGCGGCAGTTCTGATTCACGAACACATTTCCGCCGATGCGGATGTTGATCCCGTGGTCCGAAAAGACCGGTGGAATGAGATGGAAGTCGTCGTCGACAGTTTGTCCGGTCAGTTCCTGCCAGCCCTCTCGAATGGCCCGCTGGTCGGTGTAGGGGATCGTACTGATTTTTGCTGTGAGCATGATTGCGCGCTGCACTTTTTCGGCGAAGTTCATGGCGGTCCTCTCTGCGAACCTCTTCCGGATGGGCATGTCGAGCAAACTGCACCCGTTGAAGGTCGACAAACAACCTCGAGGTCGGCGAGTCACAACCGATGGTTGTCCGTATAGGGTTCGACGGTGGATACGGAGGCCGTGCGGACGTTCGTGGCAGCCGCAGACGGAGGTCAGTTCCAGGCCGCCGCTGACGGGTTGGGGCTGACACAACAGGCTGTATCCAAACGCATTGCGGCACTGGAACGAAGCCTCGGTGTCTCGTTGTTCGTGCGTTCCGGGAGGGGAGCCCGATTGAGTGTGGACGGGCAGGCTTTCCTGCCCCATGCGCGCGAGCTGGTCAAGAGTGCACAGCGGGCCGCCGGTTCGGTGGCGTTGGGCATCAGAGCATTACGGGTCGACGTTCTCAACCGTCGCACGGCTCCTGCGACCTCACTGCAGGCATTTCACAGGATCCACCCACAGATCGATCTGGATGTCGTCACCCTCCCCGACGCAAACACCGACGCTGCCCTCGACGCCGTCTTGGACGGCAGTGTGGACGCAACTTTCCGCGCCATCAGCGCTACGCGCAGTCGAACGCTTCCGGCCGAACTTCGGTCGACGCGCGTCATCGACGATCGCCATCAACTACTCACCGGGCCGAAGCATCCCCTTGCTGACAAGGCTTCCGTCTCCCTCGCAGATCTTCGTCCACACCGGATATGGATGCCAGGCGTGCGTTCGGACACCGACTGGGGTGCATATTACGACGAGTTCGGCCGAACGTTCGGGATCCGAATCGACTCGGTCGGAACAAGTTTCGGCGTGGACGTACTTCTCGAAGAGCTTGCGAATTCTGCCCTTATATCCACTCTGATCGGTGAGGGGTCCAGGTATCTGTGGCCCGAGTCCTACGATCTGCGCAGAATCCCGATCGTCGATCCCACCCCGGTCTATCCACATGCGATCGTCTGGCGCGCTGACAACAGGCAACCCGCGCTGCGGGTTTTCCTCGAGTACTTGCAAAGCTCGCAGAGCAGTCAGAAGAACCTCGCCCTCGCCGAAACCTGGACGCCGCCCGCCTGGGCTTGATGCGCCACGAGGACGCTGGCAAGTGCATGCGCGTGGCCTGAACACGTTCAATCGCAATCGATGTAGAGAGGGTGGAGCACGGCCCGGGTGGCGGTGAATGCAGTGGCAGTGTTCTTCTCCTCGGCGGGTGCTCTGCCTAGTACCGGTCAGACGCTTCACGGCAACGGCGGCGCGTTCACCACGCGATAGCCGGGTGCCTCGAGGGTAGCTCCCGCCCGATCCGTCGAACTTGTCGGTGGCATCGTGTTTCATGACGATCCATGAACAAGGTCCTGCGTGCGACGCTCGTCAGTGCGGTCGTCATCACCACCGTCATCGGAATTGCGTCCTTCGTGCTGAGCTTCGCCGCACTGTGGGATCTCGCCACGATGGCAGGCGTTCCGCGCTCACTGTCCTGGCTGTGGCCGGTGATCGTCGACGGCACCATCCTGCAGGCCACGATCTCCGTCATCGCGCTCGCCCAATTCGAGGATCAACGCAGTGGTCGACGCTTCTTCTGGGGCGTGTTGATCACGGCAGCTCTGGTGAGTATCGGCGCAAATGCCATGCACGCCTTCATCTCCGACGCCGGCACACTGCATCCAGCCCTGTCCGCGGCCATTGCCACCGTCGCCCCGGTGAGCTTGTTGGCCGCGACGCACGGACTCGGCATCCTCGTTCGGATACCGGCGGAACTGCCGAAGACGATCGACATCGCCGACGAAGACCCCGCCCCCGAAGAGGTGGCAATCGCGGTCCCGAGAGTCGAACCCGTGACACCTGGGGCCGAACTCCCCACCTCCAAACTCCCCACGCCCGACATACCGGCACCCGCGCCGATGGTCCGTACCGAGCCGGTCCGCACCGAACCAGTCCGCACCGAACCAATCCGCACCGAACCAATCCGCACCGAACCAGTCCGCACCGAGCCGGGTCGAACCGAACAGCGCCCGCCCGAAGCCTCGGTCACCTCGGTGCGCACGGTCGAACCTCTCGACGAGGTGGATCGCTGGATTCTCGACGAGGAACGGGTGGACGATCTCTATCCCGTCGACGCCCCATGACACCCGGTGGCACCATCGAAGTATGAGTTCACATCTGCCGAGATCCGTCGTTCCCGAGAAGCCGAAGCCGGGCCAGGAGTCCGTCTGGGATTACCCCCGCCCGCCCAAACTCGAGGCCTCCAACCGTTCCCTGGTCGTTCGGCTCGGCGGCGAGGTGGTCGCCCGCACCACCGCCGCGTACCGCGTGCTCGAGACGAGCCACCCACCGACCTGGTACATCTCGCCTGCGGACGTGGTTCCGGGTGCGCTGACGCCCTCGGACGCCCGCTCGACGCACTGCGAGTGGAAGGGTGCTGCCACCTACTGGGACGTGCACGGTGGAGATACCGTCGCACCCGCCGCAGGATGGAGCTACGAGAACCCCACTCCTCGTTTCGCCGAGATCGCCGGGTACCTCGCCTTCTCGCCCAGTCGTCTGGACTGCGAGATCGACGGCGAAGCGGTCCGGCCCCAGGAAGGCGGGTTCTACGAGGCTGGATCACCGACGACGTGGTGGGCCCGTTCAAAGGAATCCCAGGGTCCTACGGCTGGTGACGGTCTAACTACCAGGCAACTCCGCGCGGTGATGATCTGAATCGAACTGCTCGCGCCCGGGTCGCTGCCGGTCACCAGCACGTCGCCGGTCCGCGGATCGACCGCAACCGAATTGGCCTGCGTCACCGTCGGGACATCGCCCAGGGTGCGCGGAGCAGCGGGATCGGACACATCGACGACCCGCAGTACGTTCGATGCGGTCAGCGTCACGAACAGCAGCCGTCGTTCGGGATCCACGGCGAGCCCGTACGGGTTGCCGGGCGCATCGATAGAAGCGATCTGACGAATGTCCCCGTCAGCGTCGACCGATGCGAGAAGGACCGTGCCGCCATCGGTGTCGGCGAACCCGGCCACCGTCTGATTCACCGTCACCGCGTGCGTGAGCTTGACGCCGATCGGAGCCTGCGCCACCTCCTGCTGCGTCGTACCGTCGTAGACCCACACACCGTTGCCCTGCACATCTGCGACGGCAGCGAACGGGCCGAGAGCGGCGACACCACCGGGTTGGACGGGGCCAGGCGGTAGTTCCCCCACCACCGACCCGCCGCGCAGGAAGATCACTCCGCCGCCCATCTCGTTGGTGGCCACGATGGTGCCGTCGGAAGTCTGCACGGCATCGTGCGGTTGACGGCCGACGCCGGTGGCGGTCGACAGAATCGCGCCGTCGGCGAGCGAGATCTCGAGCAGTTCGTCGCTGCCCTCGAGCGGAACCAGCACCGGGCCGTCGGGACCGGCCAGTGAGAGATGACGCGGCGCACCCGTCGTCGAGACCATCTGCCGCACAGCGCCGGTGGCCGCGTCGAACAGCACCACGCCGTCGGGCTCGCGCCACCCCGCAGCAGCCGATCCCCGGACGCCCCACCACAACACCCGTCGGGAA
>NZ_BAOX01000190.1:0-9725 GCF_000813105.1 Rhodococcus sp. BS-15
GCACTCAGCCACACCACTGCCGAAGGCACTACAGCGTCAGGTTCGCACCCGAGGCCTGGTCGAACACCGAGATCTTCGCCGGGTCGAACCACAGTTCCACCTGACCACCCTCGGCAGCCTTGGACTCGGCGGCCAGACGCGCAACCACCTGTGCGCCACC
This sequence comes from Rhodococcus sp. BS-15, assembly GCF_000813105.1. Lineage (NCBI taxonomy): Bacteria > Bacillati > Actinomycetota > Actinomycetes > Mycobacteriales > Nocardiaceae > Rhodococcus > Rhodococcus sp. BS-15. The sequence continues at coordinate 161 of NZ_BAOX01000190.1, forward strand.
GAGATCGGCGATACCCGCATCCGCTGCGAGTTCCTGCAGCTCGCTGGACTCGACCCGCGCACCCTTGAGCGTGAAGTAGACGTACTTGTCGCTACCCATCGACTCGAGCACGTCCACGGTGGCGGTGAAGGTGGCACCGCTCATCTTCTGGTAGCCGTCGATCAGAGCCGCGTCCTCGAAGTGCTCGGGCCGGATGCCGACGACCACCTCACGGCCCGGGTTCTTGGCCTTGATCGAGTCCATCCGCTCGAGCGGGATGTCGATATCGCCCAGGGCGGTGGACACTCCGTTCGAGGTGAGCTGTCCGGGAACGAAGTTCATCGAGGGCGATCCGATGAAGCCGCCCACGAACAGGTTTCGCGGCTTGTCGTAGAGCTCCTGCGGAGAACCGATCTGCTGCACCAACCCGCCGCGCAACACCACGACGCGATCGCCGAGGGTCATGGCCTCGGTCTGGTCGTGCGTGACGTACACGGTGGTGGTGCCGAGCCGCTTCTGCAGACGCGAGATCTCGGCGCGAGTCTGCACGCGCAGCTTCGCGTCGAGGTTGGACAGTGGCTCGTCCATCAGGAACGCCTTGGGCGTACGAACGATGGCGCGGCCCATGGCAACTCGCTGACGCTGACCACCGGAGAGGTTCGACGGCTTGCGGTCGAGGTGCTGACTGAGATCGAGGATCTTGGCTGCCTCTTCGACCTTGCTGTTGATCTCCGACTTCGAGAGCTTCGCGAGCGTCAGCGGGAAGGCGATGTTCTGCCGCACTGTCATGTGCGGGTACAGCGCGTAGGACTGGAACACCATCGCGATGTCGCGATCCTTCGGTGCCTTCTCGTTGACGCGCTCCCCCGCGATACGCAACTCACCGGACGAGATGTCCTCGAGGCCGGCGATCATGTTGAGCGTCGTGGACTTTCCGCAACCGGACGGCCCGACGAGGATGATGAATTCGCCGTCGGCGATGGTGATGTCGACGTCGCTGACCGCGGCGGCGCCGTCGGGGTAGAGCTTGGTGACTTTGTCGAGAACGATTTCGGCCATGACGGTTATCCCTTCACTGCGCCGGACGTCAAGCCCGCCACGATACGTCGTTGGAAGAAGAGCACGAAAATGATGATCGGGATCGTGATGACGACTGCTGCCGCCGCGATCGACCCCGTGGGCTCCTCGAACTGAGAGCTACCGGTGAACTGCGAGATGGCCGCCGGGACGGTGACCGAACGTTCCGTCGCCGTCAACGAGATGGCGAGCAGAAGGTCGTTCCAGGCGAAGATGAACACCAGAATGGCTGCGGTGACGATGCCGGGGGCGGCCAGCGGGGCGATGACCTTGCGGAACGCCTGTGCGGGCGTCGCGCCGTCCATCTTCGCTGCCTTTTCGAGCTCCCACGGAATCTCGCGGAAGAACGCCGACAGGGTGTAGATCGCCAACGGCAACGCGAAGGTGATGTACGGAATGATCAGTCCCGGCCAGGTGTCGAACAGTCCCAGCGAGCGGGAGATGTCGAACAGCGGTGTCACCAGCGAGATCTGGGGGAACATCGCGATGAGCAGTGCCGCGCCGACGAGTGCCTTCTTGCCCGGAAAGTCCAGGCGGGCAACGGCATACGCGGCCATCGTGCCGATCACCACGGCGATGACCGTGGTGATCAGTCCGATGCCGATGGAGTTCACCAGCGCCGAGGTGAACTGGTTCGTCTGGAAGATGCCCTTGTAGTTGTCCAGGGTGAACGACTGCGGAATGAACCTGCCGTCCGCGATGGTCGCCGTCGACTTGAACGAGAGGCTGATGATCCAGAGCAGCGGAACGAGTGCGTAGAGCAGGACGAGGACGTTGACGACCGTCCAACCGACCTTCTTGCGAGGCGTAACAGTGGTCATTACTTGCGGCCTCCGTCGTCGGATCCCGGTGCCGAGGCACCGAACAACTTGATGAACACGAACGCGATGATCGCGACGCAGAAGAAGATCAGGATGCTGATCGCCGACCCGAGTCCGAGGTTGAACGCACCGAACAGGTTGTTGTAACCGAGGATCGAGACCGATCCGGTTTCGTTGCTGCCTCGGGTCAGGACGTAGATGTTGTCGAAGATGCGGAACGCGTCGAGGGTGCGGAAGAGCACCGCGACGAGGATCGCCGGCTTCATCAACGGGATGGTGATCCGCATCAGTCTGGTCCAGCCGCCCGCTCCGTCCACCTCGGCGGCCTTGAGCAGATCGTCGGGTACCAGCGCCAGGCCTGCCAGCAACAGCAGCGCCATGAACGGCGTCGTCTTCCACACCTCGGCCAACACGACGATCGCCAGTGACGGGAACTGCTCGGTGAGCGGAGCACTACCGTCGGGCAACAGATTGGCGAGGTAGCCCGTGCCGGGGGTCCACGCGTAGTACCAGCTGTACGCGGCGGCGACGGTCACGATGCCGTACGGAATGAGCACCACGGTGCGCACCAGTCCGCGACCGAAGATGGTGCGGTGCATGACCAGAGCCACCGCCAGGCCGAGGATGAACTCGATGATCACCGAGATGATCGTGATGCCCGCCGTCACGCTGAACGCCGTCCACCAGTAGCCGTCGGAGAGCACGGTCACGTAGTTGGAGATGCCGACGAATTCACGATCCTCGGGGAATGCGAGGTTGTACTTCTGCAGGCTGAGCCAGAACGCGTAGATGATCGGATATCCGGTCACCGCGATCATCAGCAGGGCGGCGGGTGCGATGAGCATCAGCCCAGACGACGTTCGGCCTTCTTGCCGTCGGAGACGTTCTTCAGCGCCGCCTGCTTGTCGAGAGGCTGCGATGCGGGCTGTGACTCGGTGGTGGCGCTCATGGAATCAACTTCGGAATTGACGGCCTTGGTGACCAGATCTGCGAGCTTGTCCACGTCGGCCACCGGATCGATGTTCTGCGGCGGGTTGAGCGCATCGGTCAACAGAATCGAGATGCTCTGGTACGCAGGCGAAACCGGCCGGACGGCCGCCGACTCGATGGAACCGAGCACCCCTTCCCATGCGGGATAGACGGCCTGGAACTCCGGATCGTCGTACAGGCGTGCAAGCACCGGCGGCACACCACCGTTGACGGCGTTGTTGCGCTGGTTCTCCTCGTTGGTGAGGCACTCGACGGCCTCCCATGCGAGGTCCTCGTACTGGGTGGTCTTCGCGACGCCGATGTTGAACCCACCGATGGTGACCTTCGCGGGCTCGCCCGGATTGACCTCCGGATACGGGGGCGCTGCGGAAGACCTCGGCGATCCGCGCGTCCTGCTCTTCGGCGGGCACGGTCGACAGATCCAGGAACGAGACGGCACCGGCGACGGCGTTCTCCTTCAGACCGGGCAGCACGAACGGGTAGTTGACCTGGAAGGCCATCCGTCCCGCTTCCATCCCGAGCCGGGAGGTCCCCTCGTCGCTCTGCGAGACCGACGGGTCGCGGCCGTCGGCGGTGGCGACCCGCTTGATGATCTCGAGGGCCTTCTCGGTGGCGGCGCGGTGCTCGGGAGTGTCGTTGAGTGTCACCGTCGTTCCGTCTTCGCCGACGACCGATCCACCCGCGCTCTCGAGCAGCGTGTTGAACCAGACCATGAAGCCCTCGTACTGCTTCGCCTGGACGCCGATCTCCGCGGGCCTACCCGCGGCCGCGTTGGCCTCGGCTATGTCGATCATCTGGTCCCAGGTCTGCGGAGGGGCACCGTCGGGAACCACGTCCGGTCGGTACCACAGCAACTGCGTGTTCGAGTTGAGCGGAACCGCATACAGCTGGTCCTGCCATTCCGCCGTGGCGAGCGGGCCTTCGAGCGTGGAGCCGTCGCGTAGCTTCGCAGACAGGTCGGCCGGGACGGGCAGAGCCCAGCCGGCTTCGGCGAATTCGGCCGTCCACACCACGTCGAGTGTCATCAGATCCAGCGTCCGGTCGTTGCCGGCGAGACGCCGCGCGAGCTGCAGACGCTGATCGTTCGCGCTCTTGGGCAGAGTTCGCTGCTCCACCCGGTAGCGGCCGTTCGAGGCGTCCGAACACACCTGTGCCGCAGCGGCGTACTGCTCTGCGCCGTCTGCGGCAGTGTAGAAACTCAGAACCGGAACCGAACTGTCGGACGAACCACACGCTGCGAGCAACGGACTCGTCACCAGAGCCGCTGCCGCCAACACCCCTATCCTCGTTGCTTTTCCACGCCTACGACCACGATGTCTCGGCACTTTCCGCTCCGTACGTTCAGTTACTCGCGCAGCACACTGTGTGGGACTGCCGTGCACGAAAGAAACGTAACCGAACTCACTGGCATCGAGGGCGATTTGGGGCTATTCCGTTACCTGTCGGTTGCCTGGTCGTCCACCAGGTGTGATCAGATCGACAATTTTGCGAGCAGGTCGCGTGCTTTCTCCGCGGTTCGGGGCTCACAGAGGACGTCGTATCGACCGGCGACCAACTGCATGCTCGACGCGAAATCTCGCTGCCCCTTGGTGGCCGCATACGGAATGGACGCGAGATCAGGCCGAAGATGATGCCACCGCCGACGCCGATGAGCAGCGCTCCGAAGATGTTCTCGCTGAAGATGCCGAGGACAAGGCCGAGGAAAACACCCAGCCACGCACCCGAAACGATGCCTCCACCAATCACTTTGGGCCACGTGAGGCGACCGAGGACGCGCTCGACCTGCATCAGGTCGACGCCGACGATCGTGACGTCCTGCACCGAGAACTCCTCGTCGGACAGGTAGTCGACAGCGCGCTGCGCCTCGGCGTAGGTGGGGTAGGAACCGATCGGCCAACCGGAAGGCGGCGTCGGCAGTCCCTGCCCTGGGCGGCCCGACTGCGAGAGGGGATTAGTCATGACTCCATTGTGCCCCGAAACGGACACCCGGCACACCCGTTGTAGCGGTTCACAGCAGGCTGACGGTCGCTCAGGACGTGGGCGGCACGAACGCGGTCGTCCGCGTCATTCCTGCCGCTCGGCCCTTCGCCGAGACGACGAGCGCCATCTTGCGGCTCGCCTCGTCGATCATCTCTCGCCCAACATCACTGCCCCGCGACCGCCGCCCGCCGCGGACGTGTGGAACTCGTACGCGTCGAGAATCATCTCGGCCTTGTCGTAGTCGGCCTGACGCGGCGCGAAGATCTCGTTGGCCGCCTCGATCTGCGTCGGATGCAGTACCCACTTGCCGTCGAAACCGAGGCCTGCCGTGCGACCCGCTGCCCGGCGAAAAGCCTCGAGATCGCGAATCTGCAGATAGGGGCCGTCGATGGCCTGCAGACCGTGCGTCCGGGCAGCGAGCAGGATGGTCATCAGAATGTGGTGATAGGCGTCGCCCGTGTCGTATCCGACCGGCTGCTCGCCGACGACGAGAGTGCGCATGTTGACGCTGGCCATCAGATCTGCGGGACCGAACACCAGGGTTTGCACTCGCGGGCTCGCGGTCGCGATCTCGTCGATGTTGCGCAGACTGCGGGCGCTCTCGATCTGCGGTTCGATCCCGATGGCACCGACGTCGAGTCCGTGCTCTTTCTCGACCTGGGTGAGCAGCAGATCCAGCGCCTGCACGTGCGCCGCGCACTCCACCTTCGGCAGCAGAATGGCATCGAGATTGCGTCCGGCACCCGCCACGACGTCGATGACGTCGCCGTACGTCCACTGCGTCGTCCAGTCGTTGACGCGTACGACCTTGATCTGATCGCCCCAACCATCGGAGTTCAGAGCGTCGACGATGCGCGCTCGCGCTGCCACTTTCGCCAGCGGCGCGACGGCGTCTTCGAGATCGAGAAAGACCGCGTCCGCGGGGAGCCCCTTGGCCTTGGCGATCATCTTGTCCGAACTGCCCGGAACGGCCAGCACCGACCGCCGCATGCCCGAAGCACTCACGAAAGCACAACCCCTGTCTGATTCACCCTCTGTATTGCGAAGCCTCTAACCTTGCCATCATGGCAGCACTGAGCAAGGTATTCGCGGCCAGGCTCGCCGGCCTGGGTGTCCTGGGCCCCGACGGAGAATCGATCGGACGGGTCCGCGACGTGGTGATCTCGATGCGCGTCGGTAGAGCACAACCGAGAGTCCTCGGCCTGGTGGTCGAATTGGCAACTCGGCGAAGAATTTTCGTGCCGATGCTCAGAGTCACCAGCATCGAACCGAACTCGGTCCAGCTCACGACCGGGAACGTCAGTCTGCGTCGATTCACTCAGCGCGCGAACGAGATTCTCGTGTTCGCGCAGATCCTCGACTCCAAGGTGCGCGTCGACGACCCCGAGCTCGACGAGCTGCACGACGTCGATTCCGTCGTCGTCGACCTCGGCATCGAACTCACCCGAACTCGCGACTGGGTGGTCGCGCGGGTGGCGGTCCGCAAGCAACGGCAACGGCTCGCACGACGCGGCGCCATCCACGTTGTCGATTGGCAGCACGTGCAGGGACTCACGCAGAACGAACTCTCGATGCCCGATCAGGGTGTGGCACAGCTGCTCATGCAGTTCGAGGGCCTGCGCGCGGCCGATGTCGCGAACGCGATGCGCGAGCTGCCCGCCAAGCGCCGCATGGAAGTGGCGATGGCGCTGGACGACGAGCGTCTCGCCGACGTCGTCCAGGAATTGCCCGACGACGATCAGGTCGAACTGATGCACTACCTCGGCGTCGACCGCGGAGCGACGTGCTCGAGGCGATGGACCCAGACGATGCTGCCGACCTCCTCGGTGAGCTGCCCGAGACCGAAGCGGAATCGCTTCTGCGACTGATGGATCCGGAGGACTCGGCACCTGTCCGCCGTCTGCTCGAGCACTCCCCCGACACCGCAGGCGGTCTGATGACCCCCCGAACCCGTCGTACTCACTGCATCGACGACGGTGGCCGAGGCGCTCGCCCGGGTGCGCAACCCCGACCTGACGCCCGCGCTGGCCTCGCTCGTGTTCGTGGTGCGTCCACCGACCGCCACCCCCCACCGGCCCGTATCTCGGCTGCGTTCATCTGCAGCAATTGCTGCGAGAACCCCCCGGCGAGTCTGGTCGGCGGGGTGGTGGACAGCGCGCTGCCGCGGTTGTCCCCCGACGACAGCCTCACCGCCGTGACGCGATACTTCGCGACGTACAACCTCGTCTGCGGCCCGGTGGTCGACGACGAGGACCACCTGGTCGGGGCCGTGACCGTGGACGACGTCCTCGATCACCTGCTGCCCGAGGACTGGCGAGATCAGGAAGTGGCCGGACAGTGAAAGAAACAGCACGCCAGAGAATGGACACTCCGCGCGGGTCGCGGATGTTCAACGTCAATGTCGACTTCGACCTCGGCAAGTCGGGCGAGAAGGCCGCGAGATTCCTCGGTACCGGCCGCTACCTGGCGATCCAGACGGGCATCGTGATCGTCTGGATCTTCCTCAACGTCGTGGCGGTCAACCTCAGGTGGGACCCGTACCCCTTCATCCTGCTCAATCTCGCGTTCTCGACCCAGGCCGCGTACGCGGCTCCGCTGATTCTGCTCGCCCAGAATCGGCAGGACGACCGAGACCGCGTCTCGCTCGAAGAGGACCGTTCGCGCGCCCAACAGACCAAGGCCGACACCGAGTTCCTCGCCCGCGAACTCGCAGCCCTGCGCATCGCCGTCGGAGAGGTCGCCACCCGCGATTACCTGCGCCGCGAACTGGACGAGGTCAAGGCACTGCTCGAGCAGGCGACGGGACAGCCTGTCGCGACTCCGAAGAAGGCACGCAAGAAAGCGGCCGCCAGGGTGCAGGACGAAGTAGGGATGCCGGACACGTCGGACCCCGATACGCGATAGATCTGCTCTGTAACAGCCCGATAACGGAACAGTCTCGAATCAGGTACCCTCGATCCCGGTCATCAGGTCGGGCCCCGGTTGTCACCCGGGGAAATCAGGAGGTACAGCACGCGTGGGTCGTCACAGAAAAGCATCGACTTCCAAGGTCCGACGGAACTCGGTGATTGCTCTGGCAGGTCTCGTCCCCGCAGGACTCGTCACCGCCGCCACCAGCGCCGGAGCCACGGAATACATCCCGTTCGTCAGCGCGAAGACGTCCCCTGCCGCGCAGGAATCGAACTCCGTCGTCGAGACACCGCAGCCGATCGCCCAGGATCAGCAGGCGCAGCCGGTGGCCCAGGCCGAGCTTCCGGTGCCCGCTGAGGTCCCCGCACCCGCTCCGGTACCCGAGATCCCGCCCACACCCGAGCTGCCCACCAACCTCGCCGTCAGCCCCATCGCGATTCCGGTCGTCAACGTCTCGGCATACAAGAACGCCGAGCGCATCCTGGCTCAGCAGCAGCCCGGCTGCGGTATCAGCTGGACCGTCATCGCGGGCATCGGCCGCGTCGAATCCACCCACGCCAACAACGGCAAGGTCGACGACTCGGGCGAGCTGCACGAGCCCATCCTCGGGCCGCGCCTGAACGGCACCCTCGCCGGCAATCAGGTGATTCGTGACACCGACGGCGGCGCTCTCGACGGCGACACCGAATACGACCGCGCAGTCGGACCGATGCAGTTCCTGCCCTCGACGTGGAACCTCTATCACGCCGACGGCAACGGCGACGGCGTCTCCGACCCCCAGAACCTGTTCGACGCAGCCCTGGCCACCGGCATGTACCTGTGCGACGACGGCACCAACATGCGTGACCTGGGATCGACCACCAAGGCGATCCTGCGGTACAACAACTCGATGGCCTACGTGGCGAACGTGCTCGCGTGGTCGGCCGGATACGCCACCGGCATCGTCCCGAGCTCGGACCAGTTGCCGCGCATTCACTAGATCGCGCTGCCCGCTGTCCATCAAGAGTTGGCCCACCGCCTAGCATGAGGCAATGGCTGTACTGACCGAATCCGACGTTCGGACCGCACTCGCGAAGGTGATCGACCCCGAGATCCGCAAACCCATCACCGATCTGGGGATGGTCAAGAGCATCGACATCTCCGACGACGGAGCAGTCGGCGTCGGGATCTACCTCACCACCTCCGGTTGTCCGATGAAGACCGAGATCAGCGACCGCGTCAAGAACGCAGTCGCCGACGTCGAAGGCGTCGGCACCGTATCGGTCGAACTCGACGTGATGAACGACGAGCAGCGCACCGAACTACGCAAGTCACTGCGCGGCGATTCCGCGGAGCCGATCATTCCTTTTGCGCAACCCGGATCCCTGACGCGCGTGTACGCGGTGGCGTCGGGCAAGGGCGGCGTCGGTAAATCCAGCGTGACGGTCAATCTCGCCGCATCGCTGACCGCTCGCGGGCTGTCCGTCGGCGTACTCGACGCCGACATCTACGGCCACTCCGTTCCCCGCATGCTCGGCAACGACGCGAAGCCGACGCAGGTCGAGAAGATGATCATGCCGCCGCAGGCCCACGGGGTGAAGTTCATCTCGATCGCCCAGTTCACGCAGGGCAACACCCCCGTCGTGTGGCGCGGGCCGATGCTGCACCGCGCGCTGCAGCAGTTCCTCGCCGACGTATTCTGGGGAGACCTGGACGTACTGCTGCTCGACCTCCCGCCCGGCACCGGCGACGTGGCGATCTCCGTCGCTCAGCTCATCCCTAGCGCGGAAATTCTCGTGGTCACCACCCCACAGCAGGCCGCGGCCGAG
>NZ_BAOX01000189.1:0-9760 GCF_000813105.1 Rhodococcus sp. BS-15
GTCCCGCGGCCAGTGCGCGGCCCGCGTCCAGCGCCGGGGTGGTGCTGCGCGGCGACTCGTCGACGAGTGGGTCCGATCTTCCGCCGTCGAGCATGATCGGTTCGATCGGCGTGATCGAACCGGCGGCGATGTCGGCGGGAAACCAGCCCTGCGCCATCGTGTCACCGGAATAGATCGAGGTGTCGACGCCGATGCTGCGCACCACCGTTCCGCTGCGCCGAATCTGCTCCACCAGGTCGTCGATACGCGCCGCGCCTGGATAGAACCCGTCGGTTCCGACCGGAAGCGCGGTGAGAGTGGGGTCGCCGCCCGCGATCAGCACGATGTTGCCCTCGCCGCTGCCCTGGACCACGCGGGTGGTGACGCGGTGATCCGCCGGGAGCCCGAGCATCGCGGCCGCTGCGGTCAGCACCTTGGTGGTCGAGGCAGGCGTCATCGGATTGTCGGGGTTCTGGGACCAGAGCACCTGCCGGTCTGCGCGTCGGCGACGGTTCCGGTGAACGTGCCGAGGGCAGGATCGTCGACCACTCGGGCCAGCGCAGCTGCCAGACCCGCCGCGTTCGGCATCGGAGCCGATTCCGGGAACGGGGTGATCGCAGGGTTGGGCAAGACCGTCTCGGGCGGGGGCTCGATTGCCGTCTCGGCTCCGTCGGACACCGACGGCAGCACCAGGGCGGCGGTCGTCACTGCGAGGATCACCACGAACAGAGCGCACAGCGTCAGAGTCACGCGCTTCTTCCTGCGCCGTCGGCCCGCTGTGGGGCCGAGGAACCGCCGTGTCAGCCCCGCCACTGTTCCTCCGTATCTGCCGTGGTCGTACCCATGATCGTTCAGTCAACAGTATCCTCGGGTCCGGTAGCCTTGCGCCGCCACCATCTACACATTCGCAACGACTCGAGCCGCTCCGGCTCGACGACGACAGTGAGGACTGCACGTGCCGTTCGACGTCACCATCGAGATCCCCAAGGGGCAGCGCAACAAGTACGAGGTAGACCACGTCACCGGACGTGTTCGCCTCGACCGCTACCTCTACACCGCGATGGCGTATCCAGCCGATTACGGCTTCATCGAGAACACCCTCGGCGAGGACGGCGACCCGCTCGACGCACTGGTTCTGCTGCCCGAGTCGGTGTTCCCCGGCGTCATCGTCGAAGCACGCCCCGTGGCGATGTTCAAGATGGTCGACGAGGCCGGCGGCGACGACAAGGTGCTGTGCGTTCCGGCAGGCGACACCCGCTGGGACCACATCCAGGATCTTTCCGACGTCTCGACGTTCGAGCTCGATGCGATCAAGCATTTCTTCGTCCATTACAAGGATCTCGAACCCAACAAGCACGTCACCGGGGCAGACTGGGTGGGGCGCGCAGAGGCAGAGGCCGAAATCGCTGCATCATTCAAGCGCTTGGCGGACAATCCGGATCACTGATCGTTTCGGCATCACACACCTCGTCTCGGCCGAGCGCCGACGAAACATAGTTTGGGGAGACGTATGACCGACAGCACTGCCAACGGTGATCGGCGCAATCTCGATTCGCGACCGATCTCGGATCCGACGCAGTTTCCCGATCTGCCGGTGACGGTCGTCCTCGACCGAATCCCGGTGCCGATCCTCGCAGTCGATCCCACCGGTGCCATCGTGTTCGCGAACGAGGCCTTCGACGATCTGTTCGGCCTCGACCGCACCGAGCGGGAGGACTTCCACCTGCACGACATCTTCCCCGACCGGGCACCGGAGGGCGTCAATGTCGCGGACATGTTCCTCACCACGGTGGCCACCCGCGCAGATTCTCTGTGGCGGATGACCGACAAGACCGGCGATATCGTGCAGGTGCGCGCCAGCAAGTCGATCCTGCGCCGCACCGAGGACACCATCGTGCTCGTCGCGTTGGAGGACTTCACCGATCAGCTGTGGAACGACCCCAAAAGCGCTTTGCGCTGACGCACGGCACACGTTCTTCCCCGAACGACTGACGGTGTACGCAGGCGAATCATTCGCCGGCGTACACCGTTGCTCTGTTTCCGCCCGCGTGCTTGGACTCGTACATCGCCGTGTCTGCGTCGAGCAGCACGTTGTGGACGAGCTCGGCACCGTCACCGGACTCGGCGGCGGTGAACCATCGGCTTCCCTCCAACAGCGCGACCCCCCACGCTGACCGTCACCGGCACGTCGTCGGCGGGGTCGTGAATCGACTCGAGAATGTCGTGGGCTACGCGGTGCACGGCGGCATCGTCGACCGGTAGCGCGATGGTGAACTCCTCACCGCCGGTGCGTGCGACACACGGGCGGGCACCCGTGACCGCAGTGAGCCTGCGGGCCGTGCGACGCAATACTCGGTCCCCCACCGCGTGGCCGTACGTGTCGTTGACTCGTTTGAACTGATCGAGATCGAGAACCATGAGAGCAACCGAGCGTTCCGCGTCCAACGAGTTCATCATGCGTTGGAGCCGCAATTCCAGGCCGCGTCTGTTGAGAAGGCCGGTCAGCGAGTCCGTGTTGGCGAGATCGAGCTGGCGCTGAATCACCGCCCTGAACGCGAGCACCGAGTTCACCACCAGCAGTGTCGCCAGCGTCCTGGTGACCGTCGACGCAGGATCGTGCGTGTCCGCGGCGAACAACAGCACTGCCAGCACGACGACAACCGCGTTGACGAACAGTATGTGGAATTCGAGCACTCGTCTCCTGGAGAAGTAGACGATGTAGATCCCGATCACCGTGAACAGAATCGCCCCGTTCAGAGCCAGGTCGCGTCCGGCGAAAGTGAGCAGCATCGCTGCGACGCCCACATCTGCGTACACGACGAACCACCCGGGCATGTGCGACGAGTCCGCCGAACGACGAAACCACCACATCCCCACGGGGACGGTGGAAATCAGCACCAGCAAGCAGGCACTCTTGGCGATAGCGCCTTCTGGTCCGTCCACCGAAAGCATCGCGATGACCCCGATCAGACCGAACGAGGGAACGAAGGCGGCGATTCCCAGGGCAACGCGGCGCTCGAGTCGCACCGAGCCGGTTCGCAGCCCGTTCGCCCGACTGTGCGGCGGTCGATCGCGATTGGATGGCACCGCGTTCCCTCCGTCCGTTCTGACTGTTCGGGCGAGCATGCGGACCTGGGCAGCGGCCGGTCGTCGAGCGAGTCAGGTGATGCGATCGTTCATTTGCGCATCAGACGTTACCGGCGCGCCGCTCGGGCAGGTCCGGCCTGATCATTTCGTAATCGGTCAAGAAACGATCGAGCAACGCGACGAGCGATTCTCGGTCCTCCCGTGTCCACCCCTCGATCACCCGGCCGAGATTGTCGGTGCGTCGTTGCTGGATCGCCGCCGCCGCTTCCTGACCCGACGCAGTGACCGCGAGTACGAACGCTCGACCGTCACGTTTGTCGGGCAGCCGCTCGACGTGCCCCCGTTCGACCAGCTGAGCCACCTGCCTGCTCACCGTCGACGGATCGGAATTCACCATGGCGGCGAGTTCACTTGACCGCATCGGTCCGTCGCGCAGGAGCCTGAACAAGCATACGTACGCAGCGCCGTCGACACCGCCCGAGGACGAGATCGCAGCTATGTTGCGCTCACGCAGGCGTTGCAGCCGAACCAGCTGCGTGCCCAGCTCCTCGGCGAACTCGACCACGTCAGCTACCGGTGAACTGCGCAGGTCGCTTCTCGAACACCGAGGTGATCGCCTCGGTGAGGTCGTGCGAGGCGAGGAAGGCGGCGTTCCAGGCCGCGACGTAGCGCAGCGAATCGTCGACGCTCGAAGATCGGGAATGATCCAGCACGGTCTTGATGCCCTGCACCACCAGAGGCGGATTGGCGGCGATGGCGGCGGCGCATTCGCGAGCAGCGGCGAGGGTGGCGTCGTGGTCCTCGAACACGTCGTTGACCAGGCCGATCTTCTCGGCGCGCGCGGCATCGATGTCCTTGCCCGTCAGGGCGAGCTCACGCATGTGGCCATCGCCGATGATCGCGGGCAGCCGGGCCAACGAGCCCATGTCCGCGACGATCGCGACCCGCACCTCACGCACGCTGAACTTCGCGTCGGCGCTCGCGTAGCGCACGTCCGCGGCGGTGATGAGGTCGACGCCTCCGCCGATGCACCAGCCCTGAACCGCCGCGACGACGGGCTTTCGGCAGTCCGCAACCGCGTTGATCGCCTTCTGCATCGTCTTGATGGTGTCGTGGAACGACGTTCGGGGACCGGCCAGTGCCTTGTCGGCCATGAGCGGACCGAACGTGCCTGCCATCGCGGCGAGGTCGAGTCCGTAGGTGAAGTTCCTACCCGAGCCCGCCAGCACGACTGCACGAACCTCGGGATCGGCGTCGAGCTGCGCGAACAGCTCGGGGCTTTCGCTCCAGAAGTCCGGCCCCATGGCGTTGCCCTTGCCCGGGCCGAGGAGTGTCACGTGCGCGATGTGGTCCGCGATCTCGACGGAGAAGGCTTTCCAGGTTCGTTCGGTCATGCCTGCGAGCCTAGCGGCAGCGTCGCACATTCCCGCACCGCATGTTACGGCGCGTAACGTCTGCGCTAAGTCCCTGCTCAGCTCTGGTACGTACGCCGAATCGGGCCCATCATCGACTCATGCTGATGCATCAGGGACTAGGCCTGGAGACGTTCAACGATCTGCCGCGCCGCAAGGCGGTGCATGCGCTGTACGAGTGCTGTTGCTCGGTGGCGTGGGCGTCCAGGGTGGCGGACGGCCGCAGGTATCGCTCTCGCGCAGACCTGTTCTCCGCCGCAGACGCGGAACTGACCGAACTGTCGGACCGCGATGTGGATTCGCTCGCCGCGACGCTGCCGGAGCCGAGCAAGGTGTGCGCGGCCATGGACACCGACACTCGCAGGGCATTGGGGACTGCGGCCAGGGCGTACGAGGACCGGTTCGGCTACCCGTACGTGTCGAGCCGATTGTTCGAGCCCGAGGGCTTCGAGCCGCGCGACATCCTGGTCGATCTGGGTCATCGACTCGACAACGACGACCAGACCGAGCGCAAGGTCATGCGCGACGAGCTGGCGAAGATCAACCACATCAGATTGGATCGCCTGCTGGGGCCCGAAGGCGGTTGGCCGGAGTACTGAGATCGGTCGGGATTCAGCCGAACAGGCCGACGACGCGGCCGATCAATCCACCGGCGATCAGGATTGCCAGCAATGCCACGACGCAGATGACGACGATCGGCATCACCCGGTTGCGCTGCGGGGGCTCGTGGTTCGGGCCGCCGATTCCGGTTTCGGCGGGCGGAGTATCTCCGGGGGTGACCCCGCCTCCGGCTTCGAGTCCTGTGGTGACGTCGGGGTCTGGATTCTGAGCGTTCATCTTCTGCGGTTACCCGGTGCGGTATCCCTCAACCGAGATGTGTCCTGGCTATCGCTCCCGCGAACAGTTCGGACACCGCGTCGGCGATGACGCCCTCGTCGATTTCCTCCGGATCCACCGAATGTTCGACGGCCAATCCGGAGATCAACGCCGCCAGTGACGTCGCGAGGCGTCGGGCATCGAAGTTCTTGCCGACGCCCCACCGGTCCGCGTGCTCGTCGATGAGGCGTTCGAGTTCGCTGCGTAGTGCGCGACGGTCGGTGCGGTAGCGCTCGGCGACGGCGGGGTCGCGTCCGGCGAGGATGCCGAATTCGACGGTCAGCAGCGGCCACCGGGGTTCGGCCACCACCCAGGACGCGATCTCTCCGCCGCCTGCTCCTGCCGCTGCACCGGAGTCCAGATCGGATACGTGGGCCAGCACGCGGGCGGCGAGGTCGAGGGAACGCCGGGCGAGCAGTTCGGCGAACAGCGCTTGCTTGGACTCGAAATTGGAGTAGACGGCACCCTTGGTGAAGCCGGCCCGGTCTGCGATGTCGGTGAGTTTCGCTGCAGCATAACCACGTTCGGTGAATTCGTCGGCTGCCGCGGCGAGCAGTCGGTCGCGTACGTCGGTGCGTTGGGGTCGTCGCCGGTCCTGTGTCGACCCCCACTTTTCTTGCTCGTTGGCATTCACGATACCTAGAGTATTGAATACCTCGGGTATCGACAAGATTCAGGAGTCACCCATGCGCAAGATGTCACTGCTCGCCGCCGCGGTACTGGTACTGCAGCTCGGCTTCATCCTCAGCTACGTCTCGGCGTTCCATCAGCCGACGCCGCACGCGATCCCCATCGCGGTGGTCACCGAGGCCGGTCTCCCCGAGGGGCTGGACCAGCAGACCGCCGACCGCCTCGACGCCATCGACGGAACCCCACTCGCGGCACGCACCGCAGCCGACACCGCGGAGGTCCGGGCACTGCTCCGCGATCGGGACATTCTCGGGGCCTACGTCGTCGGTGCCGACGGAACGGACACCCTCATCACCGCCAGCGCCGCGGGCAGTTCGGTGGCCACCGCGCTCGAGTCGATCTTCACCGAGGTGGACGCCGCACAGGGACGCCAGTTCGTGGTCCGCGACGAGATTCCGGTCGGCGTGCACGACAACCGAGGACTGTCCGGCTTCTACCTCTCGGTCGGCTGGGTCGTCGGCGGGTACCTGTTGGCCGCCGCCTTCGGGCTGCTCATCGGCGCACCGACCTCGCGCCGCGAAACCTGCTTCCACGTCGGCATTCTCGCGGTCTACGCGGCCGCATCGGGTGTGCTCGGAGCCTTCCTCACCACCCATGTCCTGGAAACCTTTGCCGGCCACTGGTTTCCGCTCACCCTGCTGGGCACCGCGGTGGTCTTCGCCACCGGGTTGTTCACCATGGGCCTGCGCGCACTGATCGGCGTCGCCGCGGTTCCAGCCGCGATCGTCCTGTTCGTGATCCTCGGAAACCCAAGCGCAGGAGGCGCTTTCGGGGCAGACGTCCTACCGTCCCTCTACGCCTCGATCGGTCGGTGGATCACCCCGGGCATCGGCACCGAGGGCGTACGCAGCATCGTCTACTTCTCGGGCACCGGCTGGGGCAACCCGCACTCGGCCTGACGCTCTACATCGCGATCGGCGCACTGCTCATGGGCGCGGCAGCAGTGCGCCGCCGGTCCGCACACAACCCGGTGCACCAACACGAAACCAGTAAAGTGTGATTCCATGACCTCCACTTTCCCTCTGCCACTGCCCGATCTCGCCGTCCGCACTCTCGGAGGCGCAGTCGTGTGGGCGAACGACGAGACGTTCGCGGAGAAGGAGAATCTCGTCAGGCCGGGCAAAGCCGACTACTCGACCGCGACGTTCGGACACAAGGGCCAGATCTACGACGGGTGGGAGACGCGACGCCGACGCGAGGCCGGCTACGACGAGGCGATCGTGCGTCTCGGCGCGCCGGGGGTCGTCTCGGCGGTCGTCGTCGACACCGCCTGGTTCACCGGAAACTATCCGCCGGAGATCTCGATCGAGGCCGCCGAGGTCGACGGATTTCCCTCCCCGGAAGAGCTTCATACCCAGACCGAGTGGACCACCATCGTCCCGCGCAGTGCGGTCAACGGCGACAGCGAGAACAGGTTCACTGTCGCCTCCGATGCGCGGTGGACGCACGTGAAACTGTCGATCTATCCCGACGGCGGAGTGGCGCGGTTGCGAGTGCTGGGTCGCGGTAAGCCCGACCCCAAGTTCCTCGCCGCCGGGCCGGTGGACCTGGCTGCACTCGAGAACGGCGCGTACGTCTCGGCGTGCTCCAACATGTTCTACAGCTCGCCCAACAACCTGCTCTTCCCCGGACCCCCGCGCTCGATGGGTGAGGGCTGGGAGACCTCGCGTCGACGCAACGACGCGAACGACTGGGTTCAGGTGCAGCTCGCGGGTACCGGGCACATCTCTCTCGCCGAACTCGACACCACCTGCTTCCTCGGAAACGCGCCCGGTGCGGCATCGCTGCGGGGCCGGCTCGGCGACGGCGAATGGATGGAACTGTTGCCGCGCACGACGCTGCAGCCCGACACCCGGCATCGCTTCGTACTCACCCACGACACCCCGGTCTCCGAGGTGCGCATGGACATCTTCCCCGACGGCGGCATGGCGCGATTGAGACTGTTCGGTGATCTCGTCAGTTCCACGTAAGGAGCGTCAGGGCAATAGGGTTGGTTCATGTCCCGGCTACTTCATCCGAATGCAGCCCATGTTGCCGACACTCTGATTTCTCGCGGCCATCACGGTGTGGTGGTCAGCAGCCCGGAGGGCACACACACCGCCGCCGATGCTGCCGCGGCGCTGGGCGTCGAAGTAGGCGCGATCGTGAAGTCGATGGTGTTTCTGCTGGGCGACGAGCCGGTGCTGCTGCTGGTCTCCGGTGCCCACAACGTTCATCTCGAGCGCACCGGCGAACGTCTGGGCGGGACGTTGATGCGTGCGTCTCTCGACACGGCCAAGCATGCAACCGGGCAGCCGATCGGGGGGATCGCCCCGGTCGGCCACCCCACCAACCTGGACACGTTCGTCGACCAGGACCTGGCCGCTACGCCGAGGTGTGGGCGGCCGCCGGTCACACCAACACGATCTTTCGGTCCACGTTCACCGAGTTGGTGCGCATCACCGCAGGTCTGGCGATCGACGTCACCTGACCCCTGCTTCTTTACCGGGGTCAGGACGCGAGAGTCGGGGCGATCGGTGCGCCGAGGACCGCGTCGACGACGTCGATGTCGAGTCGGGTGCCGCGGGATTCGAGCAGCGGCAGTACCCCGTCGTTGATCAGAACCGACTGTCGAGCGACATCGCCGAGCACTGTCAACGTCACGCCGTCGGCCACATCGGCCGCGGTGACATCGGAGATCAAACTGGCCAATCCAGCCGGCGTTCCGACGTAGCGGATCGACGACGGTCCGGTCGGCGCATCCAGTGCGGCGAATTCCCGACGGGCAGTCCTGGCATCGGCCGCGATGTGGATCTCGAGGTCGAGAAACACTGCTGCGCTGTCGGCAGATTCGCCGCGGTCGACTGCCTCGGCCCGCACCCGGGCCCGATGTTGCTGGGATTCCCGCAGGTCGGAGGCCTGGATTCGGACTACGTCCCCGTCCGGTGACACGGTCAGTTCGGTCCAACCTGCAGAGAATTCGACGGCTACGCGGGTGAAGTTGTGCGACATGAGTGGTGGTCCTGGTTCTAGAAGTCGGTGAACTCATTCGGTCGGAGCGGAGCGGAGCCGAACTCGAACACGACCCGGACGCAGTGCGGCACAGATCCACGTATCTGTTGCACCAGTGGCGGTTGCCCGTCCACACGACACTCACGGTCATGACGCCATGCTAACGGTCTGCGGGGCTGCACGGGGATCCAACCCCGGCGGCCCCATCAGCCAGCTCGGGGAAGGGTCGCGGGTCGGGTACAGGGTTCCACCAGCCGGCGTCCTCCGCGTAGTGCCAGCTCGGTCCCGACTCGACCAGGGCTGCGAGGGCGTCGACGAGTCGGTCCACATCGGCCGACGAGCTGCCGAGCCCGATACTGGCTCGAACCGCTCCGGCCGCGTGCCCCAGCCTGCTCAGCAGTGGGTGTGCGCAGAACTTTCCGTCGCGCACGCCGATGCCATGTTCGGCGGACAGGTATGCAGCCACCTCACCGGGATCGCGTCCGGCAACGGTGAAGGTGACGATGCCGACACTGTCGGGTGCGTCGGCCCACGCCTGGAGCTGCTCGACGCCGTCCAGTGCGGCCAGCCCGTCGCGCAAGCGGGACGACAGTTCATGTTCGTGCGCCTGCAGCTCGGCATCGTCGAATCCGGCGATTGACTCGCAGGCCGCAGCGAGTGCGGCAACGCCGAGCACGTTGGGGGTGCCCGCCTCGTGCCGTTGCGGTGCCGGAGCCCAATCGGTG
>NZ_BAOX01000188.1:0-9791 GCF_000813105.1 Rhodococcus sp. BS-15
CGCCACGCCGCCAATCCGACACCCATTGCGTCCAATCCGGTGACGACGCCGTCGGTGGCGGCGACGAAGTCCTGGCTCTCGCGGGCGACGGGGAGCGAGGCATCGGGATCGCCGCCCTGCGCGGCGATCATCGTTCGCCACCGATCCATTGCCGAACCGTCGGCCAGCTTGTCGGCCGGATCGATACCCTCGATCCCGGCCGCCGCGAGCATCGTGCGCGCCAGCGTGATCGTCAGCTCGACGATGTCGGCCGGCCCACCTCCGGCGAGTACCTCGACCGATTCCTCCACCTCGAGCGCGTTGCCCGCGGTGAGCCCGAGCGGGGTGTCCATCGCCGTCAGCACCGCCAGAGTCCGTACCCCCGCATCGGTTCCGAGCTCGACCATGGCGGTCGCGAGTTCGCGTGCGTCGTCGACGTTCTTCATGAACGCTCCGGCACCGACCTTGACGTCCAACACGAGCGCCCCGGTGCCCTCGGCGATCTTCTTGCTCATGATCGAGCTGGCGATCAGCGGGATCGATTCGACCGTTCCCGTCACGTCTCGCAATGCGTAGAGCTTCTTGTCGGCCGGAGCGAGATCGGCACCGGCAGCGCACACGACAGCACCGATCGCCGGATCGGCCAGGATGCGGTGCATCTCCTCGCCGCTCAGATCCGCTCGCCATCCGGGGATGGACTCGAGCTTGTCGAGCGTCCCGCCGGTGTGGCCAAGTCCTCGACCCGACAGCTGCGGCACAGCGGCTCCGCAGGCGGCGACGAGCGGAGCCAGCGGCAGCGTGATCTTGTCTCCGACACCACCGGTCGAGTGTTTGTCGACGGTGGGCAGCGGCAGCGCCGAGAAGTCCATCCGTGTGCCCGACGCGATCATCGCGTTCGTCCACGTACCGAGCTCGCGACGCGACAATCCGCGCCACAGAACGGCCATTGCGAGAGCCGACATCTGTTCCGGCGCGACGGATCCGCGGGTGAACTCCGCGATCACCCATTCGATCTGCTCGTCGTCGAGAACGCGCCCGTCGCGCTTGGCGCTGATGATGGATACGGCGTCAGGCATGGTTGTTCACGCGTCCTTCGTCGAGGTTGTCGGGGCCGAAAGCGTTCGGGAGCAACTCTGCCAGTCGAACCGGTCCCGAGGCGGTGTCGACGAGCAGATCCGGGCCGCCGAACTCGTACAGCAGCTGCCGGCATCGCCCGCACGGCATCAGAATTTCACGCCTGGAATCGCAGCAGGAAAAGGCCACGAGTCTGCCGCCGCCGGTCGAGTGCAAGTTCGACACCAACCCGCACTCCGCGCAGAGCCCCAAACCGTATGAGACATTTTCCACATTGCACCCGGTGACTATCCGATTGTCGTCCACCAGAGCTGCGGCGCCGACCGGAAAGTTGGAGTACGGGGCGTAGGCACGGCCCATTGCCTCATGAGCATTGTCGCGCAACGTTTTCCAGTCGATTTCGTTCATGGTGCACCATCCAATCACGCTGTCTGAATTGATGCAGAGATCCGGCCTGAAGTGCGCCCATCAATTGGGAAGGCAAACCTAACACCAGATTTCGGCAGCGTACGAACCTCGAGTCGAATTAGTTCCGTGTTTCGAATGGGTTTACAGTTTCTTGTAAGCGGCTAGTACAACCAGCACTAGGGCCGAATCGCGACAAATCGAGCCACGACAAGACCGGCCACCGGGCTCGATGCGTCCACCAACGACGTTGGAGGCATTGCACTCGATGAGTAGCACGACAGAAGCCGCTCCGGTCAAGGAGCGCAAGCGGTCGCTGTACCGCGGGGATCCGGGCATGTGGTCCTGGGTCCTTCACCGAATCACAGGCGTCTTGGTTTTCTTCTTCCTGTTCGTCCACGTTCTCGACACGGCGATGGTTCGGGTCAACCCCGAGACGTACGACGCCATCATCGAGACCTACAAGACCCCGCTCGTCGGTCTGATGGAGATCGGCCTCGTCGCGGCCGTGCTGTACCACGCGTTGAACGGCATCCGCGTGATGCTGATCGACTTCTGGTCGAAGGGACCGCAGTACCAGAAGCCGATGCTGTGGGTCATCGCAGTCGTCTGGCTCGTCGTCATGATCCCCGGCGCGGGACGAATCTTCTACAACATGTTCACGGCGGGTGGTCACTGATGTCGACGCAGGGTCCCGAGGCGAAGGTCCTCGGCACGAACTACGACCGTCCGGCCAGCCTGGCCAACCCGCGTTCGCCGCGGCGCCAGAGCAAGGGCAACTTCGAGCTCTATGCATGGCTGTTCATGCGCTTCTCCGGCCTGGCACTCGTCGTGCTCGTCCTGGGCCACATGTTCATCATGTTGATGCTCGACGACGGTGTGCATCGCATCAACTTCGCATTCGTCGCCGGTCGTTGGGCCAGCCCGTTCTGGCAGTTCTGGGACCTGACGATGCTGTGGCTGGCGCAGCTGCACGGCGGCAACGGCCTGCGCACGATCATCGCGGACTACTCCCGCAAGGATTCGACGCGTTTCTGGCTGACCACGCTGCTGGTGCTGTCGATGATCCTCATCATGGGCGTCGGCACCTACGTCATCTTCACGTTCGATCCCAACATCACGGCGAGCTAAGGACACTGACGCTTACATGCAGGAACATCGTTACGACGTACTGATCGTCGGCGCAGGCGGTGCCGGTATGCGTGCTGCGATCGAGGCCGGACCCCGTGCTCGCACAGCCGTACTGACCAAGCTCTACCCCACGCGCTCGCACACCGGCGCAGCTCAGGGCGGCATGTGCGCCGCCCTGGCCAACGTCGAGGAAGACAACTGGGAGTGGCACACGTTCGACACCGTCAAGGGCGGCGACTACCTCGCCGACCAGGACGCGGTGGAGATCATGGCCAAGGAAGCCATCGACGCCGTTCTCGATCTCGAGAAGATGGGTCTTCCGTTCAACCGGACACCCGAGGGCAAGATCGATCAGCGGCGCTTCGGTGGCCACACCCGCGATCACGGCAAGGCTCCGGTGCGTCGTGCGTGCTACGCAGCCGACCGCACCGGCCACATGATCCTGCAGACGCTCTACCAGAACTGCGTCAAGCACGACGTCGAGTTCTACAACGAGTTCTACGCACTGGATCTGTGTCTGACCGAGACCGACGACGGTCCCGTCGCGACCGGAATCATCGCCTACGAGCTCTCCACCGGTGAGCTGCACATCTTCCACGCGAAGTCGATCATCTTCGCCACCGGAGGCTCGGGCCGGATCTACAAGACCACCTCCAACGCCCACACCCTCACCGGTGACGGCATGAGCATCGTGTTCCGCAAGGGTCTTCCCTTGGAGGACATGGAGTTCCACCAGTTCCACCCGACAGGTCTCGCAGGCCTGGGCATTCTCATCTCCGAGGCAGTGCGAGGCGAGGGCGGCATCCTGCGGAACGAGTCGGGCGAACGCTTCATGGAGCGCTACGCACCGACCATCAAGGACCTCGCGCCCCGCGACATCGTCGCGCGGTCGATGGTGCTCGAGGTGCTCGAAGGACGCGGCGGCGGCCCGAACAAGGACTACGTCTACATCGACGTCACGCACATTCCCGAGGAAGTTCTGGACGAGAAGCTCCCGGACATCATGGAGTTCTCGCGCACGTACCTCGGTGTCGACCCCGTCAAGGAGCCGGTGCCCGTCTACCCGACGTGCCACTACGTCATGGGCGGCATCCCCACCAAGATCCGCGGCGAGGTTCTGCGCAACAACGAGGACATCGTCCCCGGCCTCTACGCGGCCGGCGAATGCGCCTGCGTCTCCGTGCACGGAGCCAACCGTCTCGGCACCAACTCGTTGCTCGACATCAACGTCTTCGGACGTCGTGCCGGCATCGCCGCGGCCGAGTACGCGAACTCGGTCGACTTCACCCCGCTCCCCGAGGAGCCGGCGAAGATGGTGCAGGACTGGCTCGAGTTGATCCTGTCGGACCACGGCCACGAGCGCGCAGCCGACATCCGTACCGAGATGCAGCAGTCGATGGACAACAACGCATCGGTGTTCCGTACCGAGGAACGTCTCGAGACGGCACTCAAGGATGTCCGCGCCCTCAAGGAGCGGTACAACAAGATCACCGTCGAGGACAAGGGCAAGCGCTACAACAGCGACCTGCTCGAGGCCATCGAACTCGGCTTCCTGCTCGAAATGGCGGAGGTCACGGTCGTCGGTGCACTCAACCGGAAGGAATCGCGCGGCGGACACGCTCGCGAGGACTACCCCGAGCGCAACGACGCCGAGTACATGAAGCACACCATGGCCTACAAAGAGGGCGAAGGTCTGCTCACCGAGATCCGCTTGGATTACAAGCCGGTAATCCAAACCCGCTACGAGCCGATGGAGCGGAAGTACTGATATGAGCGCACCCACACTGGACAAGAAGTCCAACGAGTCCGACCTGCCGCCCGTCCCCGAGGGCGCGGTGATGGTCAACCTCAAGATCGCGCGCTTCAATCCCGAGAACGGTGACGGTCAGCGCTGGGACACCTTCCAGGTCCCCACCCTGGCCACCGACCGTCTGCTCAACCTGCTGCTGTACGTGAAGGGCTACCTGGACGGCACCCTGACGTTCCGTCGCTCGTGTGCACACGGTGTCTGCGGCAGCGACGCGATGCGGATCAACGGTGTCAACCGTCTCGCCTGCAAGGTGCTCATGCGCGACATGCTCCCCAAGGACTCGTCGAAGACGCTGAACATCACCATCGAGCCCATCAAGGGTCTGCCGGTGGAGAAGGACCTCATCGTCGACATGGAACCCTTCTTCGACGCGTTCCGCGCCGTGAAGCCGTTCCTGATGACGACGGGCAACGAGCCGACCCGCGAGCGGATCCAGTCCGCAGCGGACCGCGCCCGGTTCGACGACACCACCAAGTGCATCCTGTGCGCGTGCTGCACCACCTCGTGCCCCGTGTTCTGGAGCGACGGCAGCTACTTCGGTCCGGCCGCCATCGTCAACGCGCACCGGTTCATCTTCGACAGCCGTGACGAGGGTGCAACCGAGCGTCTGGACATCCTCAACGATGTCGAGGGTGTGTGGCGTTGCCGCACCACCTTCAACTGCACCGACGCATGCCCTCGCGGCATCCAGGTGACCAAGGCGATTCAGGAAGTCAAGCGCGCGTTGCTGTTCGCACGCTGACAGCTTCTCCTGCCCCACGTACAGCGCCCCTTCGCACACGCGAAGGGGCGCTTTTCGTTCTCGGTCAGACGAACGCGCCGAAGCCCGTCACTCCGCGGCCGACGATCAGGTTGTTGATCTGCGCGGTGCCCTCGTAGGAGTACAGGGCCTCGGCGTCGGCGAAGAATCTGATGACGTCGTGCTCGATGAGAATTCCGTTGCCGCCCAGGATCTCTCGGGCCCAGCCGACCACCTCGCGCAGCCGCGTCGTACAGAACGTCTTGGCCAGCGCTGCATGCTCGTCGTGGTGGACGCCGTTGTCCTGCAGCTGAGAAACACGAATCGCCATGCCGAGCGAGGCGGTGATGTTCGCCGTCATGCGGGCGATCAGGTCGGAGATCAGCTGGAACGACGCGATCGGAGACCCGAACTGTTCGCGTTCGCGCGCATAGGCCACGGCCCGCTCGTACGCGCCCATCATCACGCCCACGGCCTGGAACGCCACGCCTCCGCGGGTCAGACGGAGCACCTTCGCTGTATCGGCGAACGAGTTGGCGTCGGCCAGCTTGTTCTCGACCGGGACTCGGCAGTTCTCCAGATGGATGTCCGCGTTCTCGACCGCGCGGAGCGAGTACTTGCCCTCGATCTTCTCCGCCCGGAACCCCTCGAATCCCTGCTCGACGACGAAGCCCTTGACCTCGCCGTCGGCCTCGTCCTTGGCGAACACGATGGTCAGATCTGCGAACGTGGCGTTGCCGATCCAGCGCTTACTGCCGTTGAGGATCCAGTGATCTCCGTCGAGTCGAGCTGTGGTCTCGAGTCCGCCTGCGACGTCGGAGCCACCGTGCGGTTCGGACAGTCCGAACGCGCCGATCTTCTCCATTCGGCGCATCGCAGGCAACCACCGCTCGCGCTGCTGCTCGGACCCGAGAATCGAGATACTGCTCATCGCCAACGAACTGTGCACGCTGAACATCGTTCCCGTGGACGGATCGACTCGCGCGAACTCCATTTCGAGCCAGCCGGTGAGCAGCTTGCGTGAGGCCTTTCGGTCGTCGAAACCATAACCCAGACCGGCGATCTCGAGCTGTGCGATCTTCGGCATCAGGTGCACCGGAGAGGCGGCCTTCTCCCAGAATTCGTTCGCCCGCGGCGCGACCTCGTCCTGCAGGAATCGACGGGTGCGCAGGACCACTTCGGTCTCGGAATCGTCGAGCATGCTCTGATACCCGTAGAAATCGGATTCGAGAAAGTCCGGCGACAGTGGTCCGAGGGGCTCGTGCTCGCTCATGTTCGGCTCCTTCGTCTGGTGCCTCCGTCGAGCACCTCTTTCGATCCTCTACCCGCCGCGCCCAATTCTCACGCATGCACCGCGGCCCCGAGATGTCAGCGGCGCAGTTCGTCGGAGAGGGTCGCCAGTTCGTCGCCGCCCGCCATTTCCTTGGTGAGGTCGTCGAGCGAGATGTCGTCGTGCGCACAGTCCAGTGTCTGACGTCCACGATCGAGGAGGACGAAGTGATCTCCGACCATGTACGCATGATGCGGATTGTGGGTGATGAACACGACTCCGAAGCCTTTCTCCCGGGCCGCCGAGATGTACCGGAGAACCATGCCGGACTGTTTGACGCCGAGAGCGGCGGTCGGCTCGTCGAGGATGAGAACTCGGGCACCGAAGTAGATGGCGCGCGCAATGGCCACGCACTGACGTTGGCCACCGGACAGTGAGCCGATGGGGGCATCGACATCCGGTAGATCGATCCCCATCTTGCGGAGTTCGTCGATGGTTCTCGCGCGCATCGCTTGGGTGTCGAGGGTCTTGAAGATCTTGCCCTTGCGCAGCTCCTGACCGAGGAAGAAGTTGCGCCACACCGGCATCAGGGAGACGACCGCGAGGTCCTGGTAGACCGTGGAGATACCCTGATCGACCGCCTGCTTCGGCGAGCCGAACGTGGTCGCCGTGCCGTCGACGAGCAATTCCCCCTCCGACTGCCGATGCAACCCGGACATGATCTTGATCAGAGTGGACTTGCCTGCGCCGTTGTCACCGAGAACGCAGGTGACCTCACCGGCACCGACACGGAGGTCTATCCCGTGCAGCGCGATGATGTTGCCGTAGCTCTTGCCCACGCTTTTCAGTTCGATGAGGGGCGTGTTCGCGGAGGACGTCATGGTCACCTTTTCGCCGCGTAGTTGCGGAAGGAGCTGTTCGCGATCACTGCGAACAGCAGCATCGCACCGAGGAAGAACTTGAACCAGTCCGGGTTCCAGCCTGCGTAGACGATGCCCTGGTTGGTCATGCCGAAGATGAACGCTCCGATGAAGGCACCGACAGCGTGCCGTATCCACCGGTGAGCAGGCATCCGCCGATGACCGCGGCGATGATATAGAGGAATTCGTTGCCCACGCCTTGGCCGGACTGCACGGTGTCGAACGCGAACAGCAGGTGCATGCCGACGAACCAGGCGCAGAAGCCGACGAACATGAACAAGCCGATCTTGACCCGAGTGACCGGCACCCCGACCGCACGCGCCGATTCCTGGTTGCCGCCGACAGCGAAGATCCAGTTGCCGATCCGGGTCTTCATCAGCACCCAGGTCGCGGCGAGGGTGAACACGATCCACCACACGACGGTGATGCGGACCGAGACCCCCAGCAGCGAGAACGAGGACGAGAACACTGCCTTGGCCGAATCGAACCCCTCCATGTCCGAGATGGACGGGGTGGCCACCTGGCCGGTGACGAGCTTGGTGACGGCGAGATTGATGCCGGTGAGCATGAGGAACGACGCAACGTGATCAGGAACGACGGAATCCTGGTCGTCATCACCAGGTATCCGTTGAGAAACCCGACCGCCAGTGCCAGCACCAGCGCCAGCACCGAGCCGGTCCAGACGTTCAGGTGCAGGTTGTAGGCCAGCATGGAGGCCATGATCGAGGAGAACGTCACCGCAACCCCGGTGGAGAGGTCGAATTCTCCGCCGATCATCAAAAGGGAAACACCGATCGCCATGATGCCGATGGTCGAGGATGCGTACAGCACGGTGGCGAGGGCTTCGGGCGATCGAAACGGCGGTGCCACGATGCAGAAGAAGACGAATATGGCGACCGCGCCGAACAGCGCCCCGACCTCCGGCCGAATCAGCAACCGCTGCAACGGTTTCCGCTTCTTGACCCGCTCATCTGCCATCACGGTGTGTTCGGACAGAGCCGGATCGGCCTGTGGGGACATGATCTTCCTTCCGCGCCGAGGCGACGCATTCAGCGTGTGCCGTTACGGGCGTACTCGGCGACCGCGTCGATGTTGGTCGAATCGATGAACGCGGGCCCGGTCAGCACCGGGGTGCCGCCACCGATCGTGTTGCCGTTGTTGAGGTAGAGCCACAGCGAGTCGATGGCCAGGTAGCCCTGCAGGTAGGGCTGCTGATCGATGGCCCACGCCACGTCACCCGACTCGATCGCGTCGACGAGTGCGGCGTTGGTGTCGAACGTGACGATCGTGGCGTCGCTGCCCGCATTGTTCTTGGACTGCACCGCCGTCAAGGCGATCGGAGCAGCGAGCGCGATGACATGGTCGATGCTCGGGTCCTGCTGCAGCTTGGCGGTGATGGTCGACTCGACGGACGGCATGTCCTTGCTGTTGACGTTGAGGATCTCGGTGGTGCCTCCGAAGCCCTCCGTCACGCCGGCACAGCGAGCCTCGAGTGCCACGGCACCCTGCTCCTGGATGATGCACAGGGTCTTGCGTGCACCGTCCTCGGTGAGCCGAGCCCCGGCAGCCTGTCCGGCGATGGTCTCGTCCTGGCCGAAGTACTGCTGGACTCCCATGTCCTTCCAGGAGTCGTAACCGGAATTGAACGCGACGACCGGGATGCCCGCGGCGGTCGCAGCCTCGACGGAGGGTGCCATCGCGTCGGGTTTGGCCAGCGTGACCGCGATACCGTCGACCTTCGAGTCGATCGCACTCTGGACGAGGTTGGCCTGGTTGGGCGCTTCGGGATCTGCGGAGTAGCGCAGTTCGATGTTGTCCTTGGCCGCAGCGGCCTCGGCACCCTTGCGAACCAGATCCCAGAAGGTGTCGCCGGGAACCTCGTGCGTGATCATCGCGATCGTCGCCGACGGCGTGTCGGCGACACCCGCGTTGCTTCCGTCGTCGGACGATCGAGGAGCACCACCGGTACTCGAACAGGCAGCGACAGTCAGTGCCGCGACCGCACAGACCGCGCCGACCGCGATCGGCCCGCGCTGTTGCCGAAACCTCATTGCACTTCCTCTCGAAAATTCGGCCTCTCGAAAATCCGGCCCCTCGAACAACCGTCGAATCCGACCCGCCGACCTGATCACTGTAAGAAACGATTGGTACCCGTCACGCATCTTCGACGATTATTCGTCACGCGACGCAACCGGTATGCGCAGCACCGGACCTCGGACATGAGAGGACTCTCATCTCCGATTCACGTAGCCACAATCCACCGTCGTCAGAGTCGTCTGTGTGCGAACCATCATCGTCTCGGCCCTGGGACTGCTCACGCTCGCCGTGCTCGTCGCGGCATTGCTGACGACTCGGTCGACGGGCGAGCAGACCCCGTTGCCCGCACCCATCGTCGCACCCGCCGCACCCGTGCAATCCGCCCCGGGTACTCCGGGGCCCGTTCCCCCTCCACCGGGACCGGGC
>NZ_BAOX01000187.1:0-9792 GCF_000813105.1 Rhodococcus sp. BS-15
TCAGTCCGCTCGCGCACAGGCGATTGAGGTGTAGCCCGGCACCGTGTCGGGGAGCCCTGCGAGCAGAACCGCCATTCTGGCCACATCGCGATTGTCCTCGCCTGCCTGGTTAGCGGCACCGAGAATGACCTCGTCGATGCGATCGACGGGCACGCCCGCGCGGCGGACGGCCTCGGCGACGACGATCCCGGCCAGGTCGTCGGGACGCACGGTCGACAGCGCACCGCCGTAACGTCCGTGCGGCGTGCGCGCGCCGGCCACGAGAAATACTTCGCCCACTGGAAATCTCCTTCGTACGGTTTCGTTTAGATAACCGAACATTCGGTCGTTTGGCAAGACCTGATGCCCATGGTGCTGTGGAATCGGCCGTCGGCTGAGAAGATGTGGACATGACAACCGCACGTGCGCCGCGCAAGACCGGACTGCCAGGCCGGCCGGGATACGACCTGGATTCCTTGTTGGCCGTGGCGGTCAAGGTCTTCAACGACCGTGGCTACGACGGCACCAGCATGGAAGTTCTGGCGAAGCGGCTCGGCATCACCAAGTCCTCGATCTACCACCACGTATCGGGCAAGTCGGAGCTTCTCGAACTGGCGCTCTCCAGGGCGCTCAACGCGCTCTTCGCGGTGACGACCGAGGATCGGGCGACCACCGGGCGGTACATCGACCGCCTCGAATACCTGGTGCGTCGCAGCGTGGACATCCTGTGTGCAGAGCTGCCCTACGTCACGCTGCTGCTGCGCGTGCGCGGCAACACCGACGTCGAGCGCCGTGCCCTCGCTCGTCGCCGCGAGTTCGATTCCTTCGTCACCGGGCTCGTGGTCGCCGCCGCCGAGGAGGGTGACCTGCGTCCAGGGGTGGATCCGGCGCTTGCATCGAAGCTGGTGTTCGGCACGGTCAACTCGCTCATCGAGTGGTACCGCCCGCGTACCGGTGGTTCGGTCGAAGAGTTGGCCGACGCCGTGGTGGCGCTGACATTCGACGGCCTGCGCCGCACGTAGGAGAGCGAGTCTTGACATCTCGGCGTTCGACGGCGATGGTAATTACCGACCGAACGTACGGTGAGATGGAGGCGTTGTGAGCAGACTTCTGGAAAGCTATGCCCAGGGAGCGTGGTATTCCGCGACCGACGAGGGAGCGCCGCTGCTGAGCGCCGTCGACGGCAGCGAGATCGCCCGGGTGTCGTCCAGCGGACTCGATATCGCAGGCATGATCGACTACGCCCGCACCGTCGGAGGGCCCGCGCTCGCGGCACTGACGTTCCACGAACGCGCTGCACTGCTCAAGCAATTGGGCCTGACACTGCTGGCCGGCAAGGAGGAGTTCTACCAACTCTCCCGGCACACCGGAGCCACCGTGCGAGATTCCGGTGTCGACATCGACGGCGGATTCGGAACCGTGCTGAGCTACGCGAGCAAGGCCCGACGCGAACTCCCCAACGAGACGGTCTATCTCGACGGTGCCATCGAGCATCTCGGCAAGAAGGGTACCTTCCTCGGTCAGCACATCTACACCTCCCGGCGCGGTGTCGCCGTGCAGATCAACGCCTTCAACTTCCCCGTCTGGGGCTTCCTCGAAAAGCTGGCACCCGCGTTCATCGCCGGTGTGCCGTCGATCGTCAAGCCCGCCAGCCAAACTGCATACCTCACCGAGCTGGTGTTCCGACGGATCATCGAGTCGGGCCTGCTGCCCGAGGGCTCGGTCCAGCTGCTCTGTGGCAGTGCCCGCGGTGTGCTCGACCACCTCGGCGGCCAGGACTCGGTGGCCTTCACCGGATCCGCCGACACCGCCGCGACCCTGCGCTCACACCCCAACGTCGTCGGCGAGGGACTGCACTTCACCGCCGAGGCCGACTCGCTGAACGCGTCCATCCTGGGTTTGGATGTGACACAGAGCGATCCGGAATTCGATCTGTTCGTCAAGGGCGTCTTCGCCGAGATGACCTCCAAGGCCGGGCAGAAGTGCACGGCAATTCGCCGTGTGCTGGTTCCGCAGGATTCGGTCGAGCCCGTCATCGAGCGCTCAAGGCCAAGCTCAAGAAGGTGGTCGTCGGTGATCCTGCCGACGAGGGTGTCACCATGGGTGCGCTGGCGAGCATCGAGCAGCGCGACGAGGTCCTCAAATCCATTCGCGGACTGACCAAGTCCGCCGCGGTGGTGTACGGCGACCCGGAGACGGTGGATTCGCGACCCGGTGCCTTCATGGCACCGGTCCTGTTGAAGGCCGGCGACAAGAGCGCATCCGAGCCGCACGAGATCGAGGCCTTCGGTCCCGTCTCGACCGTCATCGGATACGACAGCACCGCAGACCTATTCGATCTCGTAGCCCGCGGAAAGGGCTCCCTGGTTGCATCTCTGGTGACCAAGGACTCGGCCATCGCCCGCGAGATCGTGCTGGGCAGCGCTCCGTATCACGGCCGCATCCTGGTCCTGAACTCCGAGGATGCGAAGGAATCGACCGGCCACGGATCGCCGTTGCCGGTTCTGGTGCACGGCGGACCCGGCCGCGCAGGCGGTGGTGAAGAACTTGGCGGTATCCGCGGCGTCCTGCACCACATGCAGCGCACAGCAATTCAGGGAACTCCGGACGTTCTGACGGCCATCGGCAACAAGTGGGTCACCGGCGCGAAGCAGACGACCGGCGACGTCCATCCGTTCCGCAAGAACCTGGGCGAGCTGAAGCTGGGCGACACCATCGTCGGTGGGCCCCGACAGGTCACGCGTGCGGACATCGATCTTTTCGCCGAGTTCACCGGCGACACCTTCTATGCACATACCGATCCCGAAGCGGCAGCAGCTAATCCATTGTTCGGCGGGATCGTTGCGCACGGATACCTGGTGGTGTCGCTGGCAGCCGGACTGTTCGTCGATCCGGCTCCGGGTCCCGTCCTCGCGAACTTCGGCGTCGACAGCCTCCGCTTCCTGACTCCCGTCAAGGCCGAGGATTCGCTGACGGTGACGTTGACGGCCAAGCTCATCACCCCGCGTCAGAGTGCCGACTACGGCGAGGTGCGTTGGGACGCAGTGGTCGTCAACCAGGACGGCGATCCCGTAGCGACATACGACGTGCTGACTCTCGTCGCGAAGCCCGAGGTCGCATCATGAGCGTACGAGTAGCCGTCTGTTACGGAATGCCCGAGGACCCTGCCGCATTCGATCGTCACTACGCCGAGGTGCACGTGCCCCTCGCGCATGCAGTCCCCGGTCTGGTCGACTTCACCTGGGGCACGCTCGACTCACTCGACGATTCACCGCCGCCGTACTACGCGATCGCCAGCCTGTACTTCGCGGACGGGGCATCGCTGAAGGCAGGATTGGCCTCGCCCGAGATGACAGCGGCAGGCAAGGATCTCCGCAACTTCGCGACCGGAGGCGTCACGATGTTCACCCAGAACGAGCATTCGGTGTTGCAGCCGTGACCGATTCGCCTATCGCCCGCGAGATGTTCGAGGTCGACGAGGCGTCCCGCAAGCTCGGAATCGAACTGATCGAGCTGTCACCCGGGCACGCTCGGATGTCGATGGTCGTCACCGAGGACATGGTCAACGGGTACGCGATCACCCACGGCGGCTACGTTTTCCTGTTGGCGGACACCACGTTCGCGATGGCCTGTAACTCGCACGAGGACTCGGCCGTCGCGGCCCGCTGCGACATTCGTTACCTGCGTCCGACGAAGACCGGCGACGTCCTGGTCGCAGACGCCGTCGAACGCGCGAGGTTCGGCCGCAACGGTCTGTACGACGTGTCGGTGACGTGCCGAGACGAGCTGATCGCCGAATTCAGAGGCGACAGTCGCACCATAGCGCGCTAGGGGTGCAGCACGTGGAAGTACTGTGAATCGGTGACCACTGCAGACCTTTCGGCACTGGCAGACGCAACTGCCACGGCAGTGGGCGGCGCAGTGTCGGTGATGGATCCGCAGGGGTACGTCGTTGCATATTCGTCCGTTCCAGGGCAGCCGATAGACGACGTGCGGCGCGACGGGATTCTGGGCAAGCAGGTCCCGGCCCGCTACATGGTGCACCACATCGATCCGCTCTTTCGGGGAAGTTCGACGGTCCATGTGGTCGACGTTCCTGGCGCGCTACCGCGATTGGCAGTGGCCGTCTCGGCGGACGGTGAGTACCTCGGCTCGATCTGGTGCATCGTCTCCACGGCTCCGTCCGGCCCACCCGATCGCGGCGCGGTCACCGCGTTGACTCGCGCAGCCGCTGCTGCGGTGCCACTGCTCCTCGCTCGACGTCGTCCGGCCGAGCCCGGTAACCCCAGGGCGCGTGCGCTGTTGACCGATCCCGCCGTCGTCACCTCGCCCGGTAGCCGCTTCGCGGTAGTGGCAGCGAAGGTGGACTCGGCGCAACCGGAGACCCTGCTCGTACAGCTCGGGGGTCTGTTGGAACTCACGTTCGGCGACGATGCGGATTCCGGGTTCGTCGTCGACGATCACGTCGTGTTCTTCGTCGTGGCGAGGGACGACGACGGTGGTGTCGCCGAGGAGGCCGAGGATGTCCGACGGCGCGCGGAGGTGGCATTCGGTGTGCCGGTCACATTCGCGATCGGCGGCCCGCATGCGCGACCTTCGGTGGCGCGTAGCCACGCGCGCTGGGTGCTGGATGCGATCGAGAAGGGTTCGCACACCACGACATTCGAGGAGAGCCGGATACCGGTCACCCTGAACAGGGCGACCGACGCGCTCTCGGACGTGTCGCTCGCGATCCCGGCCGTCGAACGGATGCTCTCCTACGACGCTGCCGAAGGTACCGACTACGGCACGACGGTACTGGCGCTACTCGCTCACGAATCCAACGTCGCCGCAGCGTCGGCATCGCTGTATCTGCACGCCAACACCTTTCGCTACCGGCTGCGGCGGACGAAGGAACTCTTCGATCTCGATCTCGATGATCCCGATACCCGATTGCTCGTGTGGATGTCGCTCCGGCTCAGGGCCGGACGGTGAGCACCTTGCCTGGATTGAGCAGATAGTTCGGGTCCAGTAATTCCTTGATGCCACGCTGCAGTTCGGCTGCGACAGGATCGAGTTCGGTCTCGAGTAGATCGCGCTTGAGCAGACCGACGCCGTGCTCACCGGTGATGGTTCCGCCGAGTGAGAGTGCGAAGGCCGCGATCTCGTCGAACGCGCGGTGTGCCTTGGTCAACGACGCCGGATCGATGGGGTCGACGATGACCGTCGGATGAATGTTGCCGTCGCCGGCGTGGCCGACGACGCCGATGACGATGTCGATGCGCTCGGCGATGCGTCCGACCTCGTCGATCATTGCGGCCAGGTGCGAAATGGGAACGGACACATCGTCGACCAACGGTGAACCGAGACGCTCGAGTGCCGGGTACGCCAGTCGACGTGCTTGAACGAGTTGCTCCGACTCGACCTCGTCCTCGGCGACGGCCACGTCCACCGCGCCGGATTCGGTGCACAGCGCGGCGATGGCCTCGAGCTCCTGAACTGCACCGTCGCCGATGTCGGACTGCGCGATCAGCACTGCGGCGGCGTCGGTTCCGAAATCCATCCGCGCGTAGGCGTCGATTGCGGCGATGGTGGTGCGGTCCAACAGCTCGAGCAGGCTCGGGGTGATGCGCGCTGCGCGAATCCGCGACACTGCCTCTCCTGCAGCGACAGTGGACGGGAAGGTCGCAGCCATCGTGAGTGGTGTAGCGCTGGGGAAGTCGAGGCCGACGGTGGCCTCGGTGATGATGCCGAGGGTTCCCTCCGATCCGACGAACAAGTCCGCAAGAGACAGGCCCGCAACACCTTTGACAGTGCGGCGACCCACGAACGTCGCGCGGCCGTCGGCGAGTACGACACGCAGGCCACGCACGAACCGTGCTGTGACGCCGTACTTCACGCAGCAGAGCCCACCTGCGTTGGTGGCGATGTTGCCCCCGATGGTCGACGCCTCCCAGCTGGACGGATCAGGCAGATACGTCAGACCCTGTTTCCGAGCAGCGTCTTTCAGTTCCTTGTTCGTCACGCCGGGCTGCACGACGGCGACGCGGTTGACGACGTCGAGCTCGATGATCTTGTTCATGCGGCGGGTGTTGAGTGCGATGGCTCCGGCACTGGAATTTGCAGCACCCGCCAGGCCTGTCAGTGCGCCCTGTGGCACCACCGGAATGCGGTGTGCCGACGCGATGCTCATGATTGTCTGGACGTCCGACTCGGTGGTCGGTAGTACCGCGGCGAGCGGAAGGGTGGAATCGCAGAGGGCTGCCGCGTCACGTCGATAGCTTTCGAGGATGTCCGGGTCGGTCACCACCGCGTCGGAGCCGAGCGCGCGCGTCAGTTCGTCGAGGATCGGAGAGTCGAGCACGAGCGTCGACGATGGTGCGGTCATGAGTTCGAGTATGACCTTCCGTCACTGGCGGTGTCTGCGTTGTTTCGGACGAATACTCGCGCTTCGGTCGGTAGATTTCGACGAACTTGTAGGCGGCCATGCTCCCGATGGCCTGCGCCACCTTGACAAACCATCGTGTCGACGGTCACAGTGATTACCGACCGAATGGACGGTGAGTTATATCCGGTTTTCGGTCGCCGAGATTGTTCGTGTTCGATCCCTTTCACCCTGCCTCACGACACTCCGAATCGCCGCTCCTGTATCCGAGCGCCGGAGCCCGAACGAAACGAGACAAGTCGATGACAACACAGGTCGAGAC
This sequence comes from Rhodococcus sp. BS-15, assembly GCF_000813105.1. NCBI lineage: Bacteria > Bacillati > Actinomycetota > Actinomycetes > Mycobacteriales > Nocardiaceae > Rhodococcus > Rhodococcus sp. BS-15. The sequence continues at coordinate 6,666 of NZ_BAOX01000187.1, forward strand.
GCCTACCGGGGTGTCGCGCGAGCATCGCCGCGCCGCGATGGCCAGCATGGTCGGAACCACGGTCGAGTGGTACGACTTCTTCATCTACGCGCAGGCAGCGTCGCTGATCTTCGCCCAATTGTTCTTCGCGCCCATGGGCTCGTCCGGACAGCTCGTCGCATACGTCACCATCGGCATCAGCTTCATCTTCCGGCCTCTCGGGGCAATCGTCGCGGGCTACTTCGGCGACAAGATCGGCCGCAAGAAGGTCCTCATCGCCACCCTCACCCTGATGGGTGCGGCCACCGTCGGCATGGGACTGCTGCCGACCTACGCCACCATCGGCATCTGGGCTCCGATCATTCTGATCGTGCTGCGCATCCTGCAGGGATTCTCCACCGGCGGCGAGTGGGGCGGGGCGGCGCTGATGGCCGTCGAGCACGCCCCGAAGGGCAAGCGTGGAATCTACGGTGCCGCAACCCAGATGGGTGTCCCGCTCGGCATGCTCATCGCGGTGGGAACTTTGGCTCTGTGCACCGGTCTGCTCAGCGAGGAGCAGTTCGAGGCCTGGGGCTGGCGCATCCCGTTCCTGATCAGCTTCGTGCTCATTCTCGTCGGCTTCTACATCCGCCGTCGCGTCGAGGAGACGCCGGTGTTCAAGGAGCTCTCGGAACGCAAGGAGCGCAACCACACTCCGGTCCGTTCGCTGTGGCGCACCAACAAGAAGCAGGTCATGCTCGCTGCGCTGTCGTTCATCGGCACCAACGGCAACGGCTACATCATCGTCGGCGGTTTCATCGTCGCGTACTCGACGCGTGAACACGGGTTGGCTCGCGTGGACGTGTTGGTGGCCAGCTTGTTCGCGGCCATCGTCTGGGGAGTGTTCACCCTCCTCGGCGCGCATCTGTCCGATCGCTACGCCCGAACCACCATCATGAACCTCGGTAACGCGGCAATGGTGTTGTGTGCCATCCCGTTCTTCTTGCTCGTCGACACCGGTGAATTGCACTGGATCTACGTGGCCCTCGGTCTCTTCGCCGTCGGACTCGGACTCTCCTACGGTCCGCAGCCGGCCCTGTACGCCGAGATGTTCCCGGCTGCAGTCCGATTCAGTGGTGCGTCCATCGGCTACGCCATCGGCACCGTGCTCGGTGGTGCTTTCGTGCCCACCATCTCGGAGGCACTGTTCAAGGGAACCGGCACCTCGATGTCGATCTCGATCTACCTGATGATCCTGGCGGCCATCTCCTTCGTGGCAACCTCGCGCATCAAGAATCGCAGGGACGAGGATCTGAACGTCTGACACACGTACGACGAAAGCCCCGAAACCATGGTGGTTTCGGGGCTTTCATCGTATGTGTACAAGACCGATCGCGACGGGTTCGGTGTGTGGGGCGACATCGAACAGCGCATAGACGGCTGTCAACCGATCGAGAATCTGATCGAGCCTGTCGATCAGAACCTCGGGGAGGTCGTCCAGCACACGAGAGAACGGTGGCCACACCGATGTCCTCCTTTCCGCTCACACGCAACACTGTAGGAAAGAGTGCCGATAGGTTCGCAGGGTGCAGCGATCCCGTGAGAGCGAGATGGACGAGTGCATCGATCGAATCCTTCTCCATGCCATGGTGAGCACGGATGGGCGATATTCGTTGCCGGTCCATGCAACGAACCCCCTGCCAAGACGATGGCAGGGGGTTCGGAAAGCACTGTCCGATCAGATTCCGGGGCTGACGGTGAGGGTGACTACCCGGTTGCGAGTCGCGAGATCCTCGCGATACGTGCCACCGGGGGAGTTGTCGATGATCTGTCCTCCGGCGGTGGCTGCGCCCAGAATGTGGCTGGGGGCTCCGAGGTCGCGCAGTCGGTCAGTACGGCTGCGGCGCGGGCGAGTTCGAGGTTGGTCCCCGGTTCGTCCTGGCCGGGAACGGTGGCGCTGTATCCGGTGGCGGTGATGACTGCGGTGGCAGGGCAAGCACGAAAACTATCCACTACCTGGTTGAGATGAGGGCCGACGGCGGGAAGCAGATCCGCACTGTTCGGCGAGAAGGCAAGATTGCTGTCGATGTCGATCTGACCGACGCAATGCGTCGCGATCCGGTCGAGAGTGACGGTCGGCGACGCGACCGTCGTGGTGGGTTCGAAGGTGCCGGCAGGGCCGTCGACGATGGTGCAGCTCGCGGCGTTCATACGCTCGCACAGGCGCGTGTAGAGCGTGGTCAAGGCATCCCTTGCCGCCGGTCCGGCGGCCTGCTGAGGACTGGTGACAGCGGGATAGCCGAGACCGGCGAAGGTGATGTTCTTGTCGGTCGCATCGGGCAAGTCCGCCTCGCCGACGGCGTCGGCGAGGGCGGTGGGCGCGGACATCCACGCACCAGCCGAGGTGAGGTCGAGCGGAGCGACGGTGGCGAATCCGCTGGTGGTGAGGATGACGGTGCCGCCGGGCTCGGTGCGCTGAAGGGCCTGGTCGAGGACACCTACGGGGTCCAGTCCAGGCATGCTGGCAGCGAGGTCACCTACGGTGTTGGCCAGTTCGGTGCTCTTGTCGGCGATCATCGCATCGCGGCGGACGCCGGGATTGGCTTCGACCTCGCTTCCGCGCATAGGGGTCAGATCGATCGTCGTCCTGGTGCCCGGGGCAACGATGGTGATCATGCCGTCTTCGGGGTAGCGGGCGCTGTCCGCATGCTCGGTAATCAGTTCGGTGATCGGTCCGGTGCTCGGAGCCGGCTCGTTGATGGAGGCGGTGTACGCCAGAGTCAGTCCAGGTCGAGCGGGCAGACTGCATCCCGTCAGTCCGCCGGCGATAATCGCTGCGATGACCGCGACAGCTACGACGACGACGGCAGGCGGGGTGGAACGAAACCGGGCGATGAAGGTGTGGAGGGACATGGTGTGCCTTTCAACGGGGGACGGGGACAACCTGGTCATGCGGTGAAGCCGAGACGCTTGAGCGGGGCCATCGAGTTACGCCAGCTCCGGTGATCGCTGGGTGTCCCGGCGAAGCAGGTAATGACCTGGTTGTTGTGAAAAACCAGAAGGTGCTGCCGTGAGGTGACGCGAGTGTCGTAACCGGCGTCGTTCAATCGACTGACAAGGCGGCGGATTTCCTTGCTCTGCATGTCGGTGTGTCCTTGGTGGTTGGGGC
>NZ_BAOX01000186.1:0-9835 GCF_000813105.1 Rhodococcus sp. BS-15
CCGTCTACGAGCTGGCGTTTCATCATGGGCAGGACTGTATCGGGCACCTCCGACACGGTTCTCGGACTGGAAACACGCTCACCAGGTGTTTCGTTCGAGACGGTGCGGGAAGGAAAATTCTCGTCGGTCACCGCACACAAACCGTGGGTGACTACAGGAGGCGATTGATTTCCGCGTAAGTCGGCGTAGAGAAACGTGTGGTGATCTAGCGCGCTTCAGTCCCAGTCCAATCGAATGCCGAGCTCGACGAAGGCATAGGCCAGCTCGTCGACGTCTTCTTCGGTGCGGCACCCCGTTCGAGCGAATCCGAACAGAGATCGGGCGGCGTCGCTGTCGACGCGGGCGGCGGCGACAGCGGCATCGATCGCCGCAATCACACCGTCCCAAGCGCTGCGGGTGGGTACCGGACTGCGAGACCCCGTCGGAGGGTCCCCGGATCGACCGGCTCGTACCGTCGCGGGCGCAGCAGGCAGGCGTCAGCTCCGCTCGCGGTTATCTCATCGTTCTCCACCGCGATGATCGCGGTCGCGGCAGCAAACAAAACGTTCGCTTGCTCGTCCCACGGCAGTTGCTCGAACGGAACCCACGATGTCCGCAGCGGGCGGGAACAACCGGTGGACTTCCAGATCGCGCTCAGTGGCTTCGCCCACCATCCGGTGCGAACCAGCGGTGTCGATACCTCATCGACGACGGTGCGCAGCAGCCTGAACCACACTGCTGCCTGAACACGGCCCGCGACGAGCTCGACCGACCCGCTCGTCATGGCGGCGGCTGTGCGCCGGTCGATTTCTGCGACGACTGCTGGTACCGGTATCGGTGGTGCGTGTTCGTCCGAGCCTGCTGGTGTTCTGTCCCAGAACACCAGTCTCCCGGGTATCACAGCGCAGAATTCGAGCCGGCAGAGATGCTTGGTGCAGCTGGTCAGCATCGGGTACTGATGAGCCATCATGACCGCGATATCGGCGTCGGTGTCGAGGGCGTCGATGCACAAGGGGCATGCCCGCGTATCGAGCTTGCTCACCCAGGGAAGCCATGTGCCGGCTGCCGGTGTGCGTCGACGCCGATCTGCCATTGCCAGACCCGGTGGCAGTAGGACAGAGAACTGATGGACGTAGGTGTCGAAGTCGCATTCACTGGGGTCGGTGCTGTCGAGCAGCCAGGGCGTATAGCCCGCCAACGTCATCTCCCGCAGCCGTTCCGCGGTACTGCCGCCTCTCTGGGCAAGTGCGGTCAACACCGGCTCGCGTGTGTAGCGGTCCAGGTCCACGCCCGAGGTGTCGACACCGAGCCCGTCGAGAAGGTCCGCTGTATTGATCAACGAATACAGTGCGGTGGTCCGGGCCAGCCACGACATCAGAGTCTCGCCAGGTAGTGGTTGCGGGTGCAGCGGCCACGGCGGATGCGCACTGTGGTCGAGCGCTGTGCGTGCTGCGGGGGCATCGGCTGGTGTCATGCCAGGTGCCGTTCGAAGTGGCGGCGGCGTTCGGTGGGCCCGGAGTAGGCGGTTTGGGTCAACACCTGTGAGGTGATCGATTCCTTCCCGGCTTCTATTGCGGTCACTGCGGCCGCGGTCAACAGCGTGGCCAGTTCGCCGATGGTGCCCTCACACCGGGTGAGGAGGTAGTCGGTCATCTCCGCCGATGTCAGGTGCGAGGGCGCACGCAACGGGAAGCTGGCGGTGAAGCTCGCCAGCAGGGAGCGGGTGTCGGTGTCGTTGGTCCAGATCGGCAGCGTCATGGGGTGAAAACGGTTCTCCAGCTGTGCATCGCTGCGGATCGCGAGGTACGCCTCTCGGGTGCCGACTCCGACGAGAGGGATCCGCAGTTCGTTGCCCAGAAACCGCAACAGGTTCAGGAATTCTCGGCGTACGTTGTCGCGGCCGGCGAGGACGTTGTGGAGCTCGTCGATGATCAGCATCCGAACTCCTGTCGCTCGCAGCAGCGTGATCGCTTGCTGTTCGAGTTCGTGGACTCGGTTCCGTGGGCGGATCGGCGTTCCGAGTGCGGCGAGCATCGCCAGGTAGAACCGTGCGGGTGCTGAGTCCGGAGGCATCTGCATACACAACACCGGTATCTGTTCGCGATCGGGCAAGCTGACAGTGGGGTGTGCACGGCGGAACTTCTCAACGATCATCGACTTGCCGTTGTTCGTCGGTCCGATCAGAAGCAGGTTCGGCATGCGTTGTCGATCCGGCCACCCCAGCAGCGTCTCGAGGTGCTCGATCACCGACCGTGCACGCGGATACCCGATCCACCTCTCGGTGCGAATGTGCCTGATGCGTTGCGCTGCAGGCAGAACCGCGATCGATCTGACCGAACTTCGCAGGTGGGTGAGGTCTGCACTACCGGGGTCGATGTCTTTGCCGATACGGTCGGTGCCGTGGCCTGCGGGAGCGCTTCGGGGGTCGTTGTTCACCGTTTCACCACTCTTCGATGTCGTCGAATAGTGGAACCGACACGTCGTCGGTGCTTGGCAGGGCTCGGGCGGGCTCTGCGCGGCCGGTGGTGTGGTGACGCTGCTCAGATGAGCACGGCGAGTGCGATTACGGCGGGCTCGCTTGGTGTCCCTCTGTGCAGAGGTGGCTATCTGACGCATCTTCTCGATCATCGCGAACAGAGCGTGTTCGTCGATAGTTGCTCGGCCGTGCTCTCGAAGACGCACCACCGCTGCCCGGTGTTCCCACGATGTCACCGCCGGATGTGACATCGTCCGGTACGGCACCTCGACATAGCCGGCACCGTCTGGTTCGAGGACCCAGATTCTGCTCAAATCGCGTGGGTCACGTCGTATCACGAACCGCCCCAAATCCTCTCGCCGCGCAACCCACGGTTTGAGCGCGTTCGAGAAGTAGTGCACGTGATCGAGAACGAAGCCCGTGCGCGTCAGACGTCGCCGGATGACGGGAAGAAAGTCCACCAAGAACGCGGTTTCGCCGAGCACCACACGAGGGGCATGACCAACTGCGGCGACCCCACCGGCCCACACGGCGGCCGGAGTGTTCCCGATCCCTGCGTGAACGCTCGCGTGATACGAGGCTATAGCCAGGACCAGCCAACGCTCCAACTCACGCAATGTCAACGCCGCGTGCTTGTCCGAGTCGTAACTTCCTCGGTCCGCTGGGTTCGAGAAGGTGGTCCCAGGCAGCTCGTGCACCGCCGTCATCGCCGTTCCGATGATGCGTTCGACGATCCCGCCGTAGTGCGGTCGGCCCGGAGGACGGTACTCGAGGGTGATGGCGTGCTGGGCGCATCCGCGGCGCAGCGCTTCGCTTTTGAACTCGGAGGCGTTGTCGAGATACAACTGCTTCGGCTTCCCCGCCATCGGCCACTGCACCTGCTCCGCCAGCTCGCATGCCTCCAGCCACGTCTGCTTCCCGCAGCACACGCGGCCCAGGCACAACCCGACCGATATCGACGACGGCGGCTCCAGAGTGACGACGAACCCGAGTACGGAACGGCTGAAGACATCAACGGCGATCGTCAGGTAGGGGCGGCCGATCGGTTACCGCTCTTACTCATCAACGACCATCAGATCGACGACGGTGTGGTCGATCTGGACCTGATCGAGAATCCCCGAAACCGTCGGTGGAACGTCGCCGGCGGACTGACGTGGGCGGGCGGCATCGGGTCCTCCGCCTGACCTGGCCACCGATGCCGGAGGGAGCGCGGCGATACGCGCAGTGACGGTATTTCTGGCCGGCACCGGCAAACCCGCGCGATGACACGCCAGTGCTATACGTCGGTGCAGCGCAGCGACACTCAGCTTCTGGCGGTGAAGAAAATAGCGGGTGAGATGATCGCCGATCACTTCCTCGACCTCAGCCGCTACTCGGCTGCGGCCACGCCCTCCCGACGAGACCTTCGTCAGAAGATCGGTGACTGTCCCCGTCCCGTTCCTGAGCCTGCCGACCAACGTGTAGACCTGCCGCCTGGACAATCCCAACCGTTGCGCGGCATCGTCGACCGCTTCCGAACGCACCGAATGCATCTCCAGCAAGGGAGCCAGGACAGCGAAACGGGCCTCGGCCTGGGACCACCGCTCCCCCGACGCTGTCAGCACACCGGTCTCCACGACGTCGAGCTTGTCGGGGTCCACCACAAGCCTCCCTGTCACCGAGAGCCGAACGTGCGACCGTGCACCGCACTTCTGACATCAGAATGTCAGAAGACACGTGCACTCACCCTCGAAACGCCTGCAAAGAGTGCAGCCGTCTTCTGAAGTTGACACCTCGGGACAAACAGGGTCGTTCGACGGTCTAGTCGACGTTCATGACTGCCGTGCAGCCCCACCCCCTCCTGCAACCCGTACGCGATCCCAGCGGCGGCGACGCGGCAGCGGCGTGGGCGGCGATCGTGCGCGAGGAACCGCGGTATCCGCGAGTGTCGGTATCGGCGAACGTTCGTATCCCGATGAGCGACGGCACAGCGCTGCGCGCGTACGTCGTCCGCCCCGCCGACGCATCGGGTAAGGCGGTGACGGGGAGTTTTCCCACCGTCCTGAATCTGACGCCGTACAACAAGCTGCTGATCAAGAGCATCGACACGATCCTCGAGACCCCTGTTCTCGGTCGTGCGATCAGAGCCTTCTCGTCCGCGTTCGACCTCACCGGAACCCGTTTCGACGGCATCACCGAGATCACCCGAGTGGTTGCAGGCGGGGCGGCGGACCTGCTGTCGGTCAACCGGCACCTCGTCCGCAGCGGGTACGTTCAGATGATCGTCGATGTCCGCGGCACCGGCAGTTCCTCGGGCACCTGGGACGTGCTGGGCACCCGCGAACAACTCGATTCCCTCGAGGTGATCGACTGGGCCCGACGCCAGTACTGGTGCAACGGCAGTGTGGGAATGGCCGGCATCTCGTACTCGGCGATCAATGCGCTGCAGGCCGCAGCCAAGCAACCCGCCGGGCTCGACGCGATCTTCGCCGTCGAGGGCTCGGTGGACATCGTCCGCGAGATCTTCGCAACCGGAGGGGCCACCTCGGCGTTCATCCGCTGTGGCTCACCGCCGTCAACGCATTGAAGTGGGCACCGGCCATCGGCGGCATCGACACGTTCACCTGGCTCCGCGATCGCACCCTGTCCCCCGCCACCAACCTGTTCGATCTGGCCAAAGGCTTTGTCACAGGACGAGATTCACGAATCTACGACGACGAGTACTACGACACCATCGACGCCGCCATCGAGGACATCGCGGTGCCGACATTCTTGTACGGCTGCTGGCACGACATCTTCGGCGGCTCCGCCCCCGACATCTACAACCGGCTGTCCCTCGAACGCGGATCGAAGCAGTTGCTCGTCGGTGACGGGTACCACGGCAACCCCGGAATCGGGTTCGGCGAACCGGGCTTTCCACCGCGTCTCGATGTGCTCGAGCGAGCCTGGTTCGACAAGTGGCTGCGCGACATCGACAACGGAATCGAAAACTACGGCCCCGTCACGTTGCGTCAGCAGGGCGGCAATTGGACTGCGCACGGCCGCTTTCCGGCTCCGCGGGCGCAACCTCGCAGGCTGTACCTGTCGGCGACGCCCTCGGGAACCGCAGCCCACGCCGTAGCCGACGGCAGCCTCACGACCGAACCGGCCACATCCCGCGACATCCTGACGGTGCGGCCCTCGTTGCGGGCCGTCGTCTCGCGTGACACCACCCAGGTACTCGCCGGCGTGACGGCAGTGTTGGGGGGCGGATTCACCTACGACAACCGCTTCGCCGAAGGTGCCGCAGTCACCTTCACCACCGGTCCGGCCGAGTCGGACGCCGTCCTGTCCGGTCCGATGAATCTGCATCTCCGGGTGGTCTGCCACGCGCGGGAAGCGTTGTGGGCCATCATGATCTGCGACGTCGCCCCGGACGGCACCTCGACCGTGCTCAGTAACGGCGCTCTGCTCGCCTCGCGCCGAGCCGTGGACGACGAACGTTCACTGTTCGCTCCCAACGGCGACTACACCCGGCCGTACCACCCGCTCACCGAGGCAGCCCTACTGCCGGTGCCCGTCGGCACACCCATCGTCCTCGACATCGACATCCTCACCACCGAGGCCGTGATCGCGTCCGGGCACCGACTACGCGTCGACGTGTTCGCCACCGACACACCACGGTTCATCCCGATCCTGCCGGATCTGGTGCGTACGCGACTGCGCAAACAAGACATCGGCATCGACCCGCAGGATCCGAGTTACCTGGTGGTGCCGATACTGGGTGAGCCGGGCTGGTAGGAACGACACCATGAGAATCGAACAAGGCATCGCGCCGGCGAACTCCGTCGAGATCGCGTACGAGGACATGGGTTCGGTGGACGATCCGGCGGTCCTGCTCATCATGGGCCTGTCCGCGCAATTGACGTTGTGGCCCATGGATTTCTGCACCCGCCTCGTCGATGCAGGATACCGAGTGATCCGGATCGACAACCGCGACATCGGTCTGTCCACGAAGATGTCCGGGCAAAAGGTGCGGGGATCCCAGATCCTTCGACTGATCCGGCACGAACTGGGGATGTCCTCGGACGTGCCGTACACGATCGTCGACATGGCCTCCGACGCCGTCGGTGTCCTCGACCACCTCGGCATCGACACCGTCCACGTCGTCGGCGCTCGATGGGTGGGATGATCACCCAGGTCTTCGCCGGCAGCTACCCCGAACGAACAGAGTCGGTGGGCATCCTCTTCTCGAGCACCAATGAGCCGTTCCTGCCTCCGCCGGACCCACGCGCCCTGCTGCCCCTGCTCGGTGGCGTCGGGAAGGACGCGACGAAGGAAGAGATCATCGCGCATTCGGCGAAGACGCTGTCCACCATCGGATCTCCCGGCTTCCGCACTCCGCTCGAGGAGCAACTGGAGATCGCACAGGTGATGTACGAGCGCAACTACAACCCCTCGGGCGTCGTGCGTCAGATGGCGGCGATCACCGGCACCGGGAGCCTGCGGCCCTACGCGAAGAAGATCACCGCGCCGACGACCGTCATTCACGCACCGCCGACAGACTGGTCCGGCCGTCCTGCGGCAAGGCCGTGGCCCGCGCCGTCAGAGGTGCCGAGCTGACGCTGATCGACGGGATGGCCCACGACCTACCCGCAGCATTGCTCGACCGCATCAGCGGCATCATCCTGGCCAATTTCGCTCGCGCCCGCGCAGCCTAGGGCTGCGCTCGGACCACACGACGAAGGCCGGCCTCCCACGGGGAGACCGGCCTTCGTTTCGAGCTGAAAGAAATTACGCGTTCGCGTCGTCCTCGAGGAGGTTGCGCGTGCGGTTCGGATCGACCTGGACGCCGGGTCCGGTGGTGGTCGAGACGGTGACCTTCTTGACGTAACGACCCTTGGCCGACGACGGCTTCGCACGCAGGATCTCGTCCAGCGCTGCGCCGTAGTTCTCCACCAGCTTGGTCTCGTCGAACGAGGCCTTACCGATGACGAAGTGCAGGTTGGCCTGCTTGTCGACGCGGAAGTTGATCTTGCCGCCCTTGATGTCGTTGACGGCCTTGGTCACATCGTTGGTGACCGTGCCCGTCTTCGGGTTCGGCATCAGGCCACGCGGTCCGAGGACACGGGCAATGCGGCCGACCTTGGCCATCTGATCGGGGGTGGCGATCGCGGCGTCGAAGTCCAGGAAACCGCCCTGGATGCGCTCGATCAGATCTTCTGCTCCGACGACGTCGGCTCCTGCTGCCTCGGCCTCTGCAGCCTTCTCACCAGCGGCGAAAACAATAACCCGAGCGGTCTTGCCGGTGCCGTGGGGAAGGTTGACGGTGCCGCGCACCATCTGATCCGCCTTGCGGGGATCGACGCCGAGTCGCACTGCAACCTCGACGGTGGGGTCGAACTTGCTCGACGCGGTCTCCTTGGCCAACTTGGCGGCTTCGAGAGGAGAGTAGAGATTGTCCTGGTCGATCTTTGCGGCCTGCTCGAGGTAGGCCTTGCTGCGCTTTGCCATGTCTTGCTGTCCTTCGTTCGAGTTCAGTGTGGTTGACGAGCCTGGCCGGCTCTCCCACGTGTACTTCGGTTACTGCAGAGAGCTGGTAATCAGCCTTCGACCGTGATGCCCATCGAGCGAGCAGTGCCGGCGATGATCTTCGCGGCTGATCGATGTCGTTGGCGTTGAGGTCTTCCTGCTTGGTCTTGGCGATCTCGCGCACCTGATCCATGGTCACCTTGGCGACCTTGGTCTTGTGCGGCTCGCCGGAGCCCTTTGCCACGCCTGCAGCCTTGAGCAGCAGCTTGGCAGCGGGAGGAGTCTTGAGCTTGAAGTCGAACGTGCGGTCTTCGTAGACCGAGATCTCGACCGGTACGACGTTGCCGCGCTGCGACTCGGTCGCGGCGTTGTACGCCTTGCAGAACTCCATGATGTTGACGCCGTGCTGGCCCAATGCGGGGCCGACGGGCGGTGCCGGGTTGGCGGCACCGGCCTGGATCTGAAGCTTGATGATCCCGGCTAGCTTCTTCTTCTTCGGGGGCATTTCTTTTTCCTTGTATTCGCTCGGGTTTCTTGCGGTTGCTACTGCAAGTCTGTGCGCGCGGCTTCTAGATCTTGGAGACCTGGGTGAAGCCGAGCTCGACCGGGGTTTCACGGCCGAAGATCGATACCAACACCTTGAGCTTCTGCTGCTCTGCGTTGACCTCGCTGATGCTGGCGGGGAGAGTCGCGAACGGGCCGTCCATGACGGTGACCGACTCGCCGACCTCGAAGTCGACCTCGATGGTCGGCTTCGACGTGGTGTCGCCGCTCTGGTCGCTTGCGCCTGCGGTCGCTTTCGCGTCCTTCTTGGCACCTTCCTGCGGCATGAGGAACTTGACGACTTCGTTGATGGTCAACGGTGACGGACGCGACGTCGCACCGACGAATCCGGTGACGCCGGGGGTGTTGCGCACCGCGCCCCAGGACTCGTCGTTGAGTTCCATGCGGACCAGGATGTAGCCGGGCAGAACCTTGCGGTTGACCTGCTTGCGCTGGCCGTTCTTGATCTCGGTGACCTCTTCGGTGGGAACTTCCACCTGGAAGATGTAGTCGCCGACGTCGAGGTTCTGCACACGGGTCTCGAGGTTGGCCTTGACCTTGTTCTCGTATCCGGCGTACGAGTGGATGACGTACCAGTCGCCGGGAGCGCGACGCAGAGCCGCCTTCATCTCGGCGACGGGATCCTCGGGCTCTGCCGTGACGTCGGCGTCAGCGGCCTCGTCGCCTTCGGCGGCAACGTCGTCCCCGGCGGCAGCGGCCACGTCGGCCTTGATTGCTTCGTCGGTCTCGCGGTCCTGAGCGGCCTGCTCCGCTTCGAGGCCCTGCTTGGTCGCCTCGACATCGGCGTCGAATGCGGCCACTTCGGTGGCGTCGTTGTGCGGCGTGCTCACGTCAGCACCCTTTCTCTAGTTTCCTGCTCGGTTCGATCGTCGAAAAGTCGGCCGTCTCGGTCAGCCGAACAGCCAGCCGACGCCCTTGATGAACAACACGTCGAGACCGCTGATGTACGCGACCATGAACGTCAGGAAGACGAGCACGACGGTGGTGTAGGTGACCATCTGCTTCTTGTTCGGCCAGATGACCTTGCGCAGTTCGGCAACAACCTCGCGGAAGAACTGCAGCAGCCGCAGAAAAACGTTGGGCCGCTTGTCTGCCTTGGCCTTGCCCGAACGTCCCTTGCCGGACGTGGCTTTCGTGGACGCGCTCGCAGTCTTCGTCATCGACACCGAGGCAGCACCGGTGCTGCGTGACCTGCTCGACGATCGCTTACCAGTGGGTACGACAGCCTCCGCAGAAGATCCACCGGCAGACGTATCAGCATCGGAGAGACGGCCCTCGGAGCCAGGTACGACGTCGTCTGGGGCCGAAGAGTCCTCGAACTCCCCC
>NZ_BAOX01000185.1:0-9871 GCF_000813105.1 Rhodococcus sp. BS-15
TCGCCGCGCAGCACCCCAGCCCCAACGCAGGTGTTGCGGAGGCGTCGGCTGCCGGGGCACTGGGGCTGCAGCTCGGCGGCAGAACGCAGTACCGACACGGCGTCGAGATCAGGCCGACACTCGGTGACGGCCACTCGCCGACTGCACGCGACCTTCATCGATCGGTCGTACTGTCGAGCCGAGTACAGGAACTGTCTGCTCTCGCGTCAGCGATTCTTGCCGTAGCGATCGGCCAAGCGGGGATCCGACGGCGTCGTCGAGCGTGACGCCGCACGCGCCCTGGCTCGCTTCTCGCGGCGTGTGGGCAGGGTGAATTCTTCTTCCTCGTCGGGAGCGGCCTCGGGTTCGGCGTCCGGCTCGCCGGCCGTCGCGTCGGCGAGTTCGGCACGCGAGTTACGGCGTTCCCGTATCTCCGCCCGAGCGAAATACGCCAGGCCCAGCGGTGCCATGATGCCGAACGCCAGCCACTGCAGACCGTAGGACAGATAGGGGCCTGCGTCGGTCTGCGGCAGTTCGATCAAGCCGAGACCGCCCGGCTGTTCGTCGTCGAGCTGTAGGTATCCGTCGATGGCGTCGACTCCGACCGCTGCGCCGATCTGTTCCGGATTGATGTTGTAGACCTGCAGCCGACCGTCGTCCTCGACGGGCTCGCGCGAGGTGCCCTCGGCTTGGCGTAGCCGTGCGTTCAGCGTCACTTCACCGGCGGGTGCCGCCTCGAACTCGGGCGCTCTGGTTCCCTCCACCGGCAACACGTACCCGCGATTGACGAGCACGGTGGGCCCGCCATCGATCACGAACGGGGTGATGACCTCGTATGCGGGCTGATCACGGATGCTGCGCAGCCGCACCAGGACGTCGGAATCTGCGACATAGGACCCGGGTGCGATGACCCGACGCCACTCGTCCTCGGCCGGAAACCCGTTTGCGGTGAGAACATCGGAGATCGGCACCGGATCCGCGTCGACGGATCGGGTGATCAGATCGTTGCGCTCGGACGTCGAGGTGTTCTTCCCCAGCTGCCACGGAGCGAGCACGCTGAAGCACAGGAACGCAAAGGCCAGCACTACCGCAGCCAGCACCAACCATTTGGGTCGCAGCAAGAACGCTAACTTTCGCACTCCACCACGGTAGCCGGGTCAGCGAGAGAGTCGAGACCGTGCCCAGTCCAGCATGCCGGGAACGGCACTTTCGATCTGCTCGCGCACCTCTGTGAACGCCGAATCGGACGAGTAGTACGGATCGGCCACCGACGAGTCGTCGGCATCGGGATCGAACGACCGCAGCAGTGCGACACGATCTGCCGGAGCGCCGAGCTGCAGTAGGGCGCGCGCATGGCCGGTATCGAGCGCGACGATCAGATCTGCTGCCAGATGATCCGGTCCGACCTGCGCTGCCGCGTGCTCGCTGTCGTATCCGTTGGCATCGAGCTCGGCGACGGTTCGTGGATCTGCGCCGTCGCCCACGTGCCAACCGCCGGTCCCGGCGCTCGAGACACACACCGCGTCGTCCAGACCGGCGTCGCGCAGATGCCCCGCGAAGACCTTCTCGGCCATCGGCGATCGGCAGATGTTGCCGGTGCACACGAACGTCACATGCAGTGGCTCGTTCACAGCACGGCCGCCGTGTTCTGCTCGAGCACGGTGGCCAGTTCGTCCATGCTCGACGCGGTGAACGCGGCGTCGTCGCTCTCGCCGTCGACGCCGTAGCCCCACTCCACGTACACCGTGGGAATGCCGAATCGAGCGGCACCGTGCACGTCGTGGTCACGATCACCGATCATGATTACCCCGGCCGTGCCGCCGTCCACGGACTCCACCGGGTCGATGCCGAGGTTGGTCAGCGAATGCGCGATCACATCGGACTTCGCGCGCCGGGCACCGTCGTTGCTGGCACCGCCGATGAACTCGAAGTACCGCGAGAGGCCGAAGTGGTCCAGAATCCGAACGGCGAATCGCTCCGATTTGGACGTCGCCACACCGAGGCGGACGCCGCGATCCTGCAATCGCGTCAACACCGACTCGATACCGTCGAACGCGGTGTTCTCGGCCCAGCCCCGCTCGTCGTAGCGCTCGAAGTACGCCGCCAGCGCACGTTGCGCCGCATCCTCGTCCAGGCCGAGGCCGCGCAACGTGTCGATCAGGGGTGGTCCGACGACCATCGAGAGCTGTTCCTCGGTCGGCTCGGGGGCGTCCACCGACGCCAATGCATGACGAAAACCAGCGTGAATTCCCGGTGCGGAATCGGTCAACGTCCCATCGAGATCGAACAGGACAACGGACGCGGGAGCATCGACAGACATGGTCGAAGCGTATCGGTGCGGGCTGTTCGACGACGGCGCGGCTACGCTCGTCGCGATGTCCGACACAGCTGCCGATCCCGATGCGCTACTCCGTCACCACGGGGACGTCGAGGTCGATTCCGGATTCGTCGACTTCGCAGTCAACGTGCGCGGTGACGGACCGCCGGCATGGCTTCGCGATCGGCTGGCCGCGGCACTGAGTTCGTTGGGTTCGTATCCTTCTCTGGCTGCGGAGAAGGCCGCGCGCGAGCAGGTTGCCGCACACCACGGCCGTTCACCGGACGAGGTGTTGCTGCTCAGCGGCGGGGCCGAGGGTTTCGCGATGCTGCCCCGGCTGGGGCCCCAGCTCGTTGCGACGATCCACCCGTCGTTCACCGAGCCCGACTGGGTGCTGGAGCAGGCGGGCATCCCGGTGCACCGAGTGATCCTGCCGCCGCCCTTCGAACTCGATCCGACGCTCGTGCCCGATGCCGCCGACATGGTGATCCTCGGCAACCCGACCAACCCCACATCGGTTCTGCACCCACGCGAGACGGTCCTGAGACTTCGTCGACCCGGCCGCACACTGGTGATCGACGAGGCCTTCGCCGACGCGTGCTCGGGGCGGGGGAATCCGTCGCGTCACAGAGCCTGGACGACGTTCTGGTTCTGCGGAGCCTGACGAAGACGTGGGCGCTGGCGGGGTTGCGATGCGGATACGCATTGGGGCACCCCGACTTCCTCGCGAGGCTGCAGTACGGCCGCGCGCACTGGCCCCTGGGGAGTCTGCAACTCGAAGCGATCCGCGCCTGCACCGAACCGTTCGCCGTCGATCAGGCACGCGCCGAGTCCGAGCGCATCCACTGTGAACGCATCGCGATGATCCCGCGACTTGAGGCTCTTGGCCTCTTTGTCGCAGGCCCGGCCCGGGGGCCGTTTCTGTTGGTGCGCGTCCAGGATGCCGATTTGGTTCGAGAACGCCTGCGCACCATGGGTATCGCGGTGCGGCGCGCAGACACGTTTCCGGGACTCGACCGTCACTACCTGCGCGTCGCAGTACGGGACTCGCAGCAGGTCGACATACTGGTGGACGCGTTGAACACCGTTCTGTGAGGAGAGCAGCGAACATGGCAGTGACACTGGCAGACGTCATCGAGGTACTCGACGACGCGTACCCACCCCGTCTGGCGGAGAGCTGGGACTCGGTGGGCCTGGTGTGCGGAGATCCCGAAGCTGTTGTGCAGCAGGTCGTGTACACCGTCGACGTCACCGATGCAGTGGTCGACGACGCCATCGCCCGGGGTGCCGATCTCATAATCGCCCACCATCCCTTGCTGCTCAAAGGCGTGGACACCGTCGCGGCCGACACCGCGAAGGGATCGGTGATCCACCGCCTGATCAAGGCCGACTGCGCGCTGTTCACCGCCCACACCAACGCCGACTCCGCCGATCCCGGGGTCTCCGACGCACTCGCGTTCGCGCTCGGGGTGATCGACACCCGGCCACTCGATCCCATTCCTGCTCCCGCACATGACAAGTGGGTGGTCTTCGTGCCGACCTCCGACTCGGCCGCGGTGCGACAGGCCATGTTCGACGCCGGAGCCGGGCAGATCGGCGACTACAGCGAAGCGAGCTGGCAGAGTGCGGGGCTCGGCCAATTCCGTCCGGGCCCGAACGCACACCCGACGCTCGGTGTTCTGGGCGAGGTACACACCGAGGCGGAGGATCGCATCGAGATTGTTGCCCCCAAAGGGCTACGTGCTCAGGTGCTTTCGGCGATGCGTCGGGCACACCCGTACGAGGAGCCCGCGTTCGACGTCTTCGAATCCGCGGCTCTACCGTCGTGCACCGGGCTGGGCCGCATCGGAAAGCTGCCGAATCCGATGACCCTCGCCGAATTCACCGACGTCGTTCGGGACGCGTTGCCGACAACCAGCTGGGGAGTACGCGCCGCCGGAAATCCCGAGGCCTCGGTCTCGGTGGTTGCGATGTGTGGGGGAGCGGGTGACTCGTTTCTTTCCACGGTGGCGCGCACCGACGCCGATGTGTACGTCACTTCGGACCTTCGGCACCACCCCGTCGACGAGCACCTGCGCGCAGGCGGCCCCGCGGTGATCGACACCGCGCACTGGGCCTCGGAGTTCCCGTGGTGCGAACAGGCGCGTGGCATCGTCGACGCCGCATTCGGCGACACCGACGGGTGGAGCAGCCGGGTCACCGACGTCCGCACCGACCCGTGGACCATCTGACCGGTGGCTGGGCAGGAGTGGAGCCTGCAGAAACGACCTTGATGGGCAGGAGTGGAGCCTGCCGAAACGACCCCGATGGCTTGTATCCGGCGCTGTCGCCGTTCTGCAGCCGGTAGGGTGATCGGAACCAACTTCCATAGTCGCAGGAGTCATCAAGCGTGAACGTCGATCCCAAAGTCCAGGCCTCCCTGCTCGAATTGGCCGGTGTGGATACCGAACTCTCGCAGATCGCCCACCGCCGCAAGAGCCTCCCCGAGCAGCAGGAGGTGGACAAGCTCGAGACCGAGCGCACCACCCGCAAGGACGCCGCGGTTACGGTGCAGATCTCGATGGACGACCTCGATCGGGACATCCGCAAGCTCGAGGGTGAGGTCGACGCGGTTCGGAAGCGCGAGGCTCGCGACAAGAAGATGCTCGAGAGCGGCACCATCGCGCCGAAGCAGATGACCGAACTGCAGCACGAACTCGGCAGCCTCGAGCGTCGCCAGGGCATCCTCGAAGAGGAATTGCTCGAGGTCATGGAGCAGCGTGAGGCCAGTGAGCGAGACTACGAGCACGCCGGCGCGCAGCTTACCCAGATCGAAGACGAATTGGTCGATGCCGGCCGTCGCCGCGACGACGCCGTCGCCGACCTCGATGTCGCCGAGAAGCGCAGCGCCGAGCGCCGCGAGTCGTTGGTCTCGGGATTGCCCGCGGACCTTCTTGCGCTCTACGAGAAGCAGCGAGCGCTCACCGGCCGCGGTGCGGCACTGCTGCAGGCTCGCCGATGCGGAGCGTGTCGCATCGAACTCGATCGCAACGAGATCGCAAGCATCGCCAACAAGCCCGCGGATGCTCTCATTCGCTGTTCCGAATGCAACGCAATCCTGGTGCGCACCAAGGAATCCGGAATTTGAGTCAGGTATCGAGGGTCGTCGCCGAGGCCGACGGTGGATCGCGTGGCAATCCCGGCCCGGCCGGTTACGGCGCGGTGGTGTTCAGCGCCGATCGTTCGCAGGTTCTCGCCGAGCGTCGGGCATCGCTGGGCGTCGCTACCAACAATGTCGCCGAGTACAACGGCCTGATCGCGGCTCTGAGCGCGGCACGCGATGTCGGGGCTCGTGAGGTTGCCGTCCGGATGGACTCCAAACTCGTCGTCGAACAGATGTCCGGGCGCTGGAAAGTGAAGCACCCGGACATGATTCCGCTTCAGCGCAAAGCCGCCGAACTGGCCCGCGGCTTCGACTCCGTCACCTACGAATGGATTCCGCGCTCGCAGAATTCACACGCCGACGCGCTGGCCAACGAGGCGATGGACGCAGCGGCCGAGGGAAAGGACCTATCGGCTCGGCCCGACGCCGAGTCGGTCGCAACGAAGCCCGCGTCGCCGGGGTGGACCGGTGCGATGGGGGAGCCGACGCGCCTGTTGTTGCTGCGACACGGCCAGACCCCTATGTCGGTCGACCGTCGATACTCGGGCCGCGGCAACCCGGATCTGACCGAACTCGGCCGACATCAAGCTGATTCTGCCGCAACGGTTCTGGGTTCACGCACCGACATCGACGCCATTGTGGCCTCGCCGCTCGCGCGCGCACAACAGACTGCCGCAGCGACAGCCGGCCGCCTCGGATTGCCTGTCACCACCGTCGACGCCTCATCGAAACCGACTTCGGCGACTGGGAGGGCTTGACGTTCGGCGAGGCGAAAGAGCGATACCCGGAGCAGCATCAGGACTGGCTCGGTAAGACGTCGGTCGCACCACCGAACGGGGAGAGCTTCGACGCGGTGCGCACGCGCATCGAAGCAACCCGGGACCGGTTGCTCAGCGAGTACGCCGGAAAGACCGTTCTGGTGGTCACCCACGTGACCCCGATCAAGATGTTGCTGCAACTCGCACTCGACGTCGGCCCGTCGCTGCTGTATCGACTGCACCTCGACCTCGCGTCGCTGAGCATCGCAGAGTTCTACCCCGACGGTGGGGCCTCGGTGCGATTGGTCAACGACACCTCGCACTTGACTCGACTGGCCTGATCCTTTCGGAGCATCGAAGGAGAGCGCGGTCTGTATGTCCGAGAACAGTATTCGCGAGCCTGTGGTGGCCCGCTGGATTGTCTTGGCGGCGTTCGCATCCGCCGTTGCCGGTCTGGCAGTCGCGTTCGGGTGGCGGTACGGGGTGACGCGGAGTTGGCTCGATGCCGATGCCCCACCGCCTGTGGATTCGGGCGACACCGGGTATTTTCGCGTGTTCGACTACGTGCAGTATGTGTCGGGACCGCCATGGTGGCCGATCACTTTCGTCGCTCCAGTCGCCGCACTTCTGATCGGCTGCGTCGTCTCGGTCATTCTCGGACGGCTCTGTCTCGGCCGAGGGACCGGTCGGCTGACGCTTGTGGTGGCCCCACTGGTGGCGGGAAGCATCGTCGGCGCGGGGACCGCATGGTGGGCTCGGAGCGAACCTCCCGAGATCCGCGTCAGGATGGTCGCGGATCCCTCCTTCGACGACCTCGGGCCGACTGGCGTTGCGCGTCGAGACATCTACGGCGGTCCGCCGTTGTTCGACACCGTGCATGCTGGGGTGCTGTTGCCGGTGATGGGAGCGGTGGTCGGTGCCGCAGTGTTCGGTGTGGGCCTGGCGGTCTCGACGCTCCGCGCACGACGTGAATGAGACCCGCACCGATCGCGTCGGACCGCACCACGGCCATTGTCGGTGGTGCCGGCAGTGACCGCGGTTAGACTGCACGAGTGACCGCCGCCAGAGCGCACCCCAAACTGCTGTCTGTCGAGCAGTGGCGTGCGCTGGGTGAGGACGACTATCACGCCGAGATGCAAGAGGGCGTGCCGATCTTGTCACCGCGGCCGCCGAAGACGCACGCCCGCACACTGTTTCGGCTCTGCACTCAGATCGGTGAACAGCTTCCTGATGGGCTCGAAGCGCTACCGGAAATCGAGGTTGTCGTCGATTCGGTGACGCCGGCGACGGTGAGGGTACCCGACGTGGTGGTGTGCGCAATCGACTCACCTGAGGCGCTGCACGCCGAAGATATCGTGTTGGTCGTCGAGGTGATCTCGCCTGGGTCTCGTCGGACTGATGTGGTGACCAAACGCAGCGAGTACGCCGACGCGGGGATTCCCCATTACTGGATTGTCGATCCGGATGCTGCCACGCTCACAACGCTGGATCTGAGTCCGCACGGATACGTCGAGCACGTTCGTCGAGGGCGGTGCGTCATCGAGGCCCCGATGCCCCTGACGATCGATCTCGACTCTGCGCTGAGCTGACGCGACGGTCTCTGCCGGTGAAACTGAGCTACAGCTTTTTTGCCTCGTCGACGTATGGCTGTCAGTTCTAGGAATGGACGGCACGGAATTGCTGACGTTTCAGGGGCATCGGGCTAGTCGAGAAAGTAGGCGAGGACTTTTTCGTCGGAATCCAAGACCTCGTCAGGAGCCACCCCGAGCTCGAGCGCGAGCTCGATGGATCCGAGGAGAGCGACCTCCAAGTCAGGGGAGAAGGCCCGTTCGAGCACACCGAGGTAGTCGGACATGCTCGCATCGAGCTGCTCGATCAGCTCCTGGTACTCGGAGCCGAGTTGCTCATCGAGAACCCGCTGCTCGCCGAGATAACGCTCGATCAGCAACGCCTCACGCTCGGAGAGCGAAGACGACACAGCCTTGTACATGACAACGCCGACAGTATTGCCGATCACGGCACCGAGAACCGGCACTGGAATAATGGCCTGGCCGACGAACGAGGACAGGGCGCTGACGGCAGTCTCCAGACAGACGAGCTCCGAGTTCTCGATGAACGTCACCTCCTCGATCTCACCGCCACGGAGTTTGTTCGCCTGCTCCGCGACGCCGAAAGCAGCGGTGACGATTGAGCTGGCGACGGCTGCGGGGGTGGCGGAGAAGTTCGTGAGCCAGTAGATGCTGAGTCCTCGGACACCGCCTTGGGCGGTGCCGAGACCTCCGTCGCCCGCGATGTCGGTCCAATCGTCGCGTGTGAAGTCTTTGAGCTGCTTGCCTGCACGGCGTTTCGCGATCACGGCCCGCGCGAGTGCGGTCCCGCCTTCGATGGCGGCGGCCGCAAGTGTGGCCTTCGCGCCCTGCCGCAGGGTCGGCTTGCTTTGTTGGTAGGCGTCGTCCCGCAGGGACTGGTCGGTCGAGTGGAGGGAATCAGCCTCTGACTGCAGAGTCGCGCTGTAGGCACCCTTTTGAACCTCGGAGTACTTCAGGTGTGAGGGCTCGAGTGATTCGATGCCGACAGATCCCTCCCCGAAGAAGGCGTGGACTTTCGTCCAGTCCTTGAGGGACAGGCCGTCGCCGCCGATCGTCAGGAGTTTGCTTGCTTCCTCGCGTGGCATGGCGTGCAGTTTCTGGATGACCTCGAAGTGATCGCGGGGGATCTGGTATTTCCCGCCGTTCTCGACGAAGTCGGGATACTTCTGAAGGTGGTCGGCGATCGCACCGAGACCGAATCTGCCGCCGGCGGCGACGAATCTCTGCTGAATTGCTACGCCGCTGCGCATCAGGTCGACGGGGCTGTTGTTGTTAATCCATTGGTAGTGCGGGTTGTCGCCGTGGATCTGGCGTCGAGCGTTACCGATGCCCACTTCTGCGACCTCGGCGATGAAGCCGTGCATGCCTTTCACTCCGCCGCGGTTGGTGGTGACCACCTCGAGGTCGATCTTTCGGATCGCTTCGTCGACGCTGGAAAGCGCCTCCGTCAGGTTCTTGTCCTGCAGGTCAAGGGCGCTCAGGAGGTTGTCCAGCCGGAGCTGGTTGAGGTAGTTCACCCAGGCGGCGACAGCCTGTTCTTGATTGCTCTTTCCGAGCTTCCCTGCCTCATTCGTCATCGGTGCCCTCCTCGATGCGCTGTGTCAGCAGGGCTGCGCAGGCCTTCGTGTTGTTCACCAGCGCCACGAGCTGGAACTGCTGGGGCACGGGCAATGTGAGGAAATCAGCGCCGAAGCACGTGAGTGCTGCGCTGTAGCTTCGCAGGAGCTTGTCCCGGAGGACCGCGGTTCGTTCGAGGAGATCACCGATCTGGGCGTCTATGCCTTCGATCTGCGCGGTGTTCTTCTTCACCGAGATCAGCGCTGCGTGCTTCGCCTCGCGGTTGTCGAATTTGTTCTTGGTGAACACGGCTATCGAGGCAAGCAATGTGGCGCCGGCGACCGTCCAGCCGATGGGGCCGGCGAGGGCGAGCAAGGAGTGCCGGCGGCGGTACCTCCGCCGCCGACACTGCCTTGCTCGCCCTCGCCGGCCCCATCGGCTGGACGGTCGCCGGCGCCACATTGCTTGCCTCGATAGCCGTGTTCACCAAGAACAAATTCGACAACCGCGAGGCGAAGCACGCAGCGCT
>NZ_BAOX01000184.1:0-9890 GCF_000813105.1 Rhodococcus sp. BS-15
CTGCCTGGCTGCGGTCCACCACGGCGGCGCGGGGACCACGGCGCGACGGCGCGGGCCGGAGTGCCGACGCTCGTCTGCTGGTTCAGCGCCGATCAGCCGTTCTGGGGAGCCGCGCTGCGCCGGATCGGAGCTGGGACCAGCACGAAATTCTCGGCGTTGACCGAATCCGTTCTACAGCAGGGCATTTCCGATATCACCACCGACCGAGCCAGGCAGGCGGCACGCCGACTCGCCGACACCGTCGCCCCGACCACAACAGCGGTGGCCGCAGCTGCCGACATCACCGAGGCGGCAGCGCGGAACCGCTGACGCACTCACCAGAAGCGCGCAGTCAATTCCCAGCGACCGAGCGCCTCCACCAGGTGGTCACGCAGCGCCTGGTCGTCGACGAATCGATCGGGATCCATGGCGTGGACGGTCACGGTGACGCTCGTGCCCGTCTCGCACACCCACGCCGTGAGGCCACCGTCCAACGACCGCGCGAACGCGGCGTCGGCACCCGCGAAGGTCGCTCTGCCCGATACTGCGCGAGCTCGAATGCCGGCCACCGTGGTGAAGAACTCGGGCAGAACACCCAGGTTCGACGCCAGACCTTCCGCACCGTCACGCGGTTGCGGAACACGCGCGACCACGGCGTCGGGCAGCATCTGCACGAGGGCCTGCGAGATGCCTGCCGGTGGCAGACCGGCAGCCTGCCTCGACGCGAAGGCAGTGAACGCCGCCTTGCTGGTTGTCCGAATCGTCGACAGATCGCGGTCGGCCGCGTCGGTCACGGGGACCTCGATCTTGACGATCTTGGTGGCATTGGAGCGGGTGTCGTCGGCGGTGCGATCGCTGACCGGCAGTGACCACTGCACCGAGTCTCCGATCGAGGCTCTCCCGGCCTGCCCGGAGGCTGCCGTGAGGACCGCGATGAACAGGGAGTTCGACGTGCCACCCCATCGCCGGGCGGTTGCCTTCCAGGCATCTGCGTCCACCTCTGCCACCGCGTGGGGCGATACCCAGTTTGCGTCCACCGCCTCGGCCTTCGGCTGCGAGCGAGTCGGCTGCGAGCGCGGGACAGCAGCGTCCGAACCGGACCGGGTGGGAATCGGGAGTGCGGACGCAGCGGCGTTCACCAGCCAGCCGGCGACCGACCGCACCTGCTCCACGGCGTCTCGTAGGTCCGAGCCGATGGCTGCTGTGCCGTCCGCCGTCGCAACCGACCGAGGTTGCTCGGACGGGAAATTGGCAGCAACGAACGCGGCGATCAGGGCGCCGCCATCGGCGACCATGTGCGAAGCGACCAACGACAGCACCGTCCCTCCGTTCGCCAACGGCGCCGCTGCCAGTCGCCAACCGAGCCCGGTCTCGGGATCGATGTCGCGATCGAGGCGACCGTCGGCCCAGGCCAATACATCGGTCGATTCGATGAAGTGTGGGTAAAAATCGAGTGAATGGGAGACGTTCGAGGCGACCCATCGATCGCGGGCACCGGGCACCGTCGACGCGACCACTCGGCGCGCGAGCAGACCGTCGGACAGGTTGTCCCGTAGTTTTTCCAGGTCCATTCGCTGGACGGATTCGTCGAACCACCACAGGAACTGGTTGTAGACGGGATATCCGATGCCGTGATGCATTCGCAAGATAGGTGATCGGCAAATCCAATTCGAGTCACGCGCCGAACCTACTACATGCGAGAAACAGGGGCATCGGTGTCGATTCGCCACCACCAATGCATTCACATTCGGCAATAGATGCACGAAAAGGGGACTTGATTGTGTCCCGCACCATGTTCGGGCCATTCAGTGACGTAGGTCGTGCGCCGACCTACGAGGCAGTCCGCATCACGCTCCGACTGTGAACTGTCATCACTACGACCAGCAAAATCAGTGATCCGATCGTAGGATACGACAATCGGACACTCCGACGACTCCTGATCGGAGACCGGCGGGTCAAGACGCTCGACAGTGAGAAGTATTACTTTTTCGCGTCGCGAAATAATTTCGCTTTCGCCCTATCGTGAGTGCTGATCTCACTTCGGGTCGACGGCAATGACGTTGTTCTTTCAATGCGGAAAGCAGCAATCGAACAGCAATCGGATAAACGACTGGTCGGCTGAACCAGCACCGCCGACAGGTTTACACGATCGACTCGACCGTAATCGAACGTGCAATACCGAACCAATGCCGCACACCGCCGACCGAGCCCGGAACGGAAGAGGACTCCCATGGAATACACCGAACTCGCCGACTACCCCCTCCCCGCCGGTCGCCTGACCGAGTGGGTCCCCCGCGTCGAGGACGACCGTTGGGCACCGGACCCCCGTGGGCTGTCGTTCACGCACCAGGACCATTGCGAGCGAAGCGCACCGGGCTCGTGGATCGGCACGGTGTTCGAGATTCATCGCCGCTACGACGTCGAGGCAGTGCGCGCAACCATCGCCGCATACATGGGCCGTCACGAGGCATTTCGGACCAAGGTGCGGCGCGACGAGGAATCCGGTTCCTGGCTGCGATACACCGCACCGACAGATGCAGTGCAGGTGACCGATCGGGCACACACCGAACCTCGGACCGAGACTCAGGTCTTCAGGCATCTGCACTCCTGGTTCGGCGAAACCGTGTCTCCGACGGCATGGCCGCACTTCGTCCTCGCCACCATCGAACCGGACGATGCTTCACGTGCTCTGTCGAACGGACCAGGAGAGTCGTTCCTGCTCGCGTTCGCCGCCGACCATTCGGTGATGGACGCCTACAGCCAGATCTACGCCATCAACGAGATCGACCGGCTCTACGCACACGCCCTCGAGGGCATCGACCCGGAGTTGCCCGAAGTGGGCAGCTACGTCGACTTCAGCCAGTCCGAGAGGGCTCTCGGCGAGACGCTCACCGGTGACCACAGCGCCGTGCGCACCTGGCAGGACTTCCTTGCAGTGGAGGACGGACGCTTTCCCGCGTTTCCGCTTCCGGTGTCGGTCGACCGGTCGCTCACCGGCACCGGCCCGGCCGCGCAGAGCAGCATCTCGTCCTGGCTGCTGACCGCCGATCAATCGGATGCCTTCAACGCCGCATGCCGCGCCGCCGGGTACAACATGCAGGCCGGAATACTCGCCGCTCTGGCGCTGACGAACGTGCGCCTGTCCGGCCGCACGACGTTGCGCACCGTGATGCCGATGCACACCAGAGACGAACAGAAGTGGGCCGCGGCGGTCGGCTGGTACGTCGGAATCCTGCCGATGGAGATCGAGCTCGAGAACTCTCGCACGTTCGGGGAGGCGCTCGCGGCCGCGGCAACTGCAGGCGCGGCCAACAAGGGGTTGGCGCGGATGCCGTACTCGAAGATCGCCCAGATCCTCGAATCGACGGAAATTCCTCGATTCGTCGTGTCCTACATCGACCTTCGCTTCCTCCCGGACGCCGAGCAGTGGCAGGGCCGCAAGGGTCGGGCTCTGCGGAGCAACTGCCACGCCGACGACGAGGTCTACTTCTGGGTCAACCGGACGCTCCAAGGGCTCAACATCTCCGCACGATTCCCCAGCTCGGACGTCGCATCCACCAACGTCCACCGCTTCATCACCGAGTTCGTCGCGGTGTTGACGGCAGTGATCGACTCCGACGGTGGTAGCGATACGGTGCTCACGTCGGCCTCTCGGTCGGTGACCGTCGCCGCAGAGTGAGCGATCGAATCAGCCCGCGGCCCTTTTCGAGGAGGATGAAGCGACGATGATCATCACCGCTATGGGCAGGTGGAATCCTGCTCCCGGTCGGCTGCTCGAATGGCACCCCACTTCGGCTGCCCGGGCGAGTGCCGAAGCGGCTCCTGTCGATTCGGCTCCGGCCTCGTTTCTCCAGGAGGACCACCTGAAGGCCGCGTGGGCGGCCCGCGAACGCGGCGATGTTCACACCGCGTACACCGGAGTGGCAACCGAGATCGACGGTGACGTGGACACCGACGCGATGAGCCGCGCGCTGGCCGCCTACGTGCTGCGGCACGAGGGTCTTCGATGCTGGTTCGAGGTCGAGGGAAACGACGTCGTTCGGCATCTCGCTCCACCCGAGGTCGCGGCGTTCGAAGTGTCCGACGCCGGAGAAGCGATGGACGACGACGAATTCCAACGGTACGTACGTGGGCGCTTCTCGTCCGAGGCGACCGCGGACGCCTGGCCCGGATTCGTCGTCGGCGTCGTGGCCAGGCCCGGCAGCTTCACCTTGTACTACGGCGCAGATCACGCATTCACCGACGGCGGCTCGCAGGCATTGGTCATCAGCGAGTTGGCCGATCTGTACGCGCTGGAGACCGGTGCGGACGTACCGATCCCAGCGGAGGCAGGTAGCCATCTGGTCTACGCCGCCGACGAGCGGGCTCGGGCCGCGACGTTCGGGGCAGATTCTCCCGAAATCGCAGCCTGGCGAGACATTTTCACCCGACACGACGGGCGAATGCCTCGGTTTCCGCTCGACCTCGGACTCGCGCCGGGCGAGAAGGCTCCGGTTCGCATAGTCGAACGCGACCTGTTGAGCAAAGAACTGACCGCTGCATTCGACGCCGCGTGCAAGGCCGCCGGGGCCCGGATGAGCAGCGGCATATTCGCCGCCGTCGGGATCACCGACTTCGAATTGGCGGGAAACACCGACTACTTCGGGATCACCGTGCTCAGTACCCGGCACCACGGTGACTACGGACAATCCCAGGGGTGGTTCGTCAATTTTGCTCCGGTCGCGTTCGAGGTGGCAGGAAACGACACCTTCTCCGACGTCGCGGTTCTGGCCCACCGCGGCTTCGAGCAGGCCAAGCAGATCGCGGAGGCCCCGGTGCACGCCGCACTGGGCGCTCTGGCCGCCGACGGCACTCTCGGTAGCGAGTTGGCAGTGAGTCCGAACATGCTCTCGTACATCGACTTTCGCTGGTTCCCCGGCGTCGGGCGAGACGCAGACACGCGCGCCGAGCATTTCACCGGTGAGGGCTCGACGTCGAACGCATCGATGTGGATCAACCGAGACGGTGAGCACTTGTACCTGGTGGCCCAGACTCCCGATACCGAGGTTGCCGCCGCAGCGGTGAAGCGGTACCACGATCATCTGGCCCACGTACTGGAAACCATTGCACGCGAAGGTGACTACAGCCTGACGCTCGACGATCTCGTTCAGGAGCCGGCCGGTGCGGGTCACCTCGATCACTGAGTACACACCACGCGCGGGCACGGTCGTCGAGTTCACCGCCGTCGTCACCGGGGAGCCGCAGCCGTCACCGATTCCACCGTCGTTCAACCAACGGTTTCACCTCGGTGATCTGGACGAGGCCGAGCGCGTCTGGATAGCCGGAGCCTTCGAAGTGCAGGGCAGCCTCGATACTCGGGCACTCGGGTGGGCCTTCGAGCACCTGATCGACCGCCACGACACCCTGCGCAGTTCCTTCGTTCGCATGGCGGCCGGAATCGAGCGGGTGGTCTACGAACCGGGTTCGGTGCAGATGAGGCAATCCACTCGAACCACCTTCTCGTCGGCGTCGATGCTCCGGAATCATCTCCGACGCACGCTCGAACTGCACTGCGATGCACGACGATTCCCGTCGTACACCTGTTTCGGAATCGACCGGCCGGATACCTCGACGATCCTGTGCGCATTCGACCACTCCAACGTCGACGCCATGTCGATCGCCGTCGTGGTCGACGAGATCCACACCCTGTACGACGCCTACCGCCGCTGCCCGTCGAACCCGGAAGCAGACCTGCCTCCGGTCGGCGGGTTCGTCGAGTACTGCCGCGTCGAAGCAACCCAGCCACTCGTCGACCCAACGGACGAGCGCATGGTGCGGTGGTCGACCTTCCTCACCGAGTGCGGGGGCACCACGCCACGTTTCCCGCTCGACCTCGGCGTCGCCGAGGGTGAAACCGCGCCTCAGGCAACGACTGTCACTTCCCTACTCGACGCGCAGCACACCCTCGGCTTCGAGCAGCTCTGTGCCCGGTCCGGAGCCGGAATGTTCGCCGGCGTCGTAGCTGCGATCGGGCAGGCGTGCGTCGGCATCGGCGGACCGAGCCGCGTGCCGTTCCTGTTCCCGTTGCACACCCGCCATCAGCAGCAATTCTCGCGAGCACTGGGCTGGTTCACCACCAACGCTCCCATGACCTTGGAGGTCGAACGCGACCTCGCCGACACGATCACCGCGGCCCACACAGCGTTTCGCGCGGCACTACCGCTGAGCACCGTTCCGATCCCCCAGGTACTGAACAACCTCGGTGAGGCCTTCACCCTGTCGCGTCGAGATGTGTTCATGGTGTCCTACATCGACTACACCAGAATCGAAGGACACGAACGCTTCGATCGAACCGATGCGCACCACATCAGCAATGCCACGGTGTCCGACGACGCACAGTTCTGGGTCTCCCGCACCACATCGGGCCTGGCCCTGCGGTCACGATTTCCCGACACTGCAACGGCACGCTCGGTGATGAACGCGTTCACCGCCGAACTCGACGCACTCATGCGGGCCTCCGCAGCGAAACCCGAGAGCGCTGCCCTGACGCCCTGACGAACCGATTCCGCATAGGATCGACAGTGCAGACCGTTCACCCCCGGGCGGGCCGCCAGCCGAATATCTTCCGTAGGAGCCGATACGTGCCTGTACCAACCGATTCCACCGCAACGTTCGCCGACTATGCGCATCCGGATCGTCTCGTATCGACCGAATGGCTGTCCGCTCATCTCGGCACCCCCGGCCTTCGCGTCGTCGAATCCGACGAGGACGTGTTGCTCTACGACGTCGGCCACATTCCCGGCGCGGTCAAGATCGATTGGCATCTCGACCTCAACGATCCGGTCACCCGTGACTACATCGACGGCGAGCAGTTCTCGAAACTGATGAGCCGCAAAGGTATTTCCCGGGAAGACACCATCGTCGTGTACGGCGACAAGAGCAACTGGTGGGCAGCGTATGCACTGTGGGTGTTCACTCTGTTCGGACATCAGGACGTCCGTCTGCTCGACGGCGGCCGCGACGCATGGTTGTCGGAGAACCGCGACACCACCCTCGACGTGCCCGAGTTCCCCGCAACCGACTACCCGGTGATCGAACGTCACGACGCGCCCATCCGCGCGTTCGCCTCCGACGTCCTCGGCTCGCTCGGAACGGTGCCGTTGATCGACGTCCGCTCCCCCGCCGAGTACACCGGCGAGCGCACCCACATGCCCGACTACCCCCGAAGAAGGTGCTCTGCGCGGAGGTCATATCCCCACCGCCGTGAGCATTCCCTGGGCCAAGGCAGCCGCACCGGACGGACGCTTCCGTTCTCGTACGGAACTGGACGAGATCTACTCCGGTACCTCCGCGACCGACGACGTGATCGCGTACTGCCGTATCGGTGAGCGTTCGAGCCACACCTGGTTCGTGTTGACCCATCTGCTGGGGTACCAGTCGGTTCGCAACTACGACGGCTCGTGGACCGAATGGGGCAACGCCGTTCGCGTTCCGATCGCCAAGGGCGAGGAGCCCGGATCGGCTCCGGCCGCTCGATGAGTGCCCTGCCGGAGTCGCTGGCCGAGATCGTCGACGACTTCGCCGCGGTGGAGGGGCAGGACAAGCTGCAGCTACTGCTGGAGTTCAGTCGCGAACTGCCCCCGCTGCCGGAGCACCTTGCTCAGGATGCGATGGAACCGGTGCCGGAGTGCCAGTCTCCACTGTTCCTGTCGGTGGATGCAGGCGATCCGGCGCGGATCCGGCTGTTTTTCAGCGCCCCGCCGGAAGCTCCGACCACGCGGGGGTTCGCCTCGATCCTGGCGCAGGGACTCGACGGTCTCAGCGCACAGGAGATCCTCGACGTACCGGACGACTTCTACTCGGCTCTGGGCCTGAGCGACGCG
The DNA here is from genome assembly GCF_000813105.1 of Rhodococcus sp. BS-15. Classification (NCBI taxonomy): domain Bacteria; kingdom Bacillati; phylum Actinomycetota; class Actinomycetes; order Mycobacteriales; family Nocardiaceae; genus Rhodococcus; species Rhodococcus sp. BS-15. Next base: position 7,842 of record NZ_BAOX01000184.1, read on the forward strand.
GTCAGTCCGCTGCGACTGCGCGGTATGTCGGCGATGTTGGCGCGGATCAAGCGTCACCTGCGTTGACGGGCGACGGCGCAGGTAGTGCGCCGTCGTCTTGATCGATACAACGGGTCGTCGTTAGACTCCGCGACAGGGCCACTGAGGCCCAGTCCCCCCGATGCGTACGACGAAGGTTGGTTGCTGCCGATATGGAGTTCACGGAGTTGGCGGACTACGCGGTTCCCGCGGGCACGCTCACCGAGTGGATACCCAGCGTCGGCCCGCAGGCCCGCACTCCGGAAGCCGCAGGGTGGCATCCCGACGCCAGGCCGACGTCCTATGTTCACGAGGCGCACCTTCGCACGAGCCTGAGCAGTCCTCGTCGCGGTCGTGAATCGTGGCTCGGCGCGGCCTTCGAAATCGCGGGCCCGTTGGACAAGCGCGCGTTTCGCCAGGCAGTTCTGAACTGGATCGACCGGCACGAGGCGATGCGTTCGAGCGCGTCGATCGACGAGGTGACGGGCGAGATGACGCGGGTGACCGCGGCGCAGGGTGCCATCGACATCTGGCAGGTCGAGCAGGAACGGTGCGCGCAATCGAGCGAGGTGTTCGAGCACCTGCAGTATCTGTTCGACGAGTTCACCTCACCGTTGATCTGGCCCGCGTACGCCTTCGTGACTCTCGAACCAATTGACGAGACGCGTCCGATCACCGTGTTCTTCGCTGCGGATCACTCGATCATCGACGGTCTGTCCACGGTGTTGGTCGCGCACGAGATCGCTGCTCTGTACGGCGAGGAACTCGGTGGCGCGCCTGCTGCGCTGTTCGAGGCCGGCAGCTACCTCGACTTCGGTTCCTCCGAACGTGAGAGGAATGCAGAGCTCGAGCACTCGCACGACGCCGTGAGAATCTGGCGGGATTTTCTGGTCGACGGCAATGGTGAGCTACCGGCCTTTCCACTCGACATCGGCGATCCGAGCCCCGACGATCTGCCGCAGGGTGGTTTGTCCGCGTGGGTGCTCGACCCCGATCAGGCCGACTCGTTCTCGGTCGCCTGCCGCAAGACCGGACACAGCCTGTTCGCGGGATTGCTGGCAGTGCTCGCCATCACCGGCTCCGAATTGGGCGGTGGCACTCGTTTCCGCACGGTGACTCCGGTTCACACCCGAGACGAGCCGCAGTGGGCCTCCGCGCTGGGCTGGTTCGTCGGACTGTGCCCCATCTCCTTCGACTTCGCCGGTGCGGACTCGTTCGGCTCTGTGGTCGCGGCGGCTCGGCCGAGGTGAAGAAGACGAAACCGATCGCCCGCGTTCCTCTCGATCGCGTGTTCACCACTCTGGGCTACTCCGCCCGCCCGCGTTTCGTCGTCTCGTTCATGGATGTGCGGTTCGCGCCTGCCGCCGAGCACTGGCCGGACTGGAATGCCCGCGCGCTACGCAGTAAGCAGTATCAGCACGATGTGTACATCTGGATCAACCGCACGCCGCAGGGAATCAACATCGCGGCTCGCTATCCCAACACCGAGCAGGCGACCGCTCGGGTTCACGAGTACGTCGGTGCCTTCCGAAAGCTGTTGACCGATGTGGCGGACACCGGTACCGCCCGATTCCCTCATGCGGGCGACGATCGGTCCGATATCGGACATACCGACACCGGTCAGATCGCTACCAATCAGTAGCTCACTGCGGGTCGCGGCCGATCCGCTGCAGCTGTGCGGACCGATTGCAGCGACGACAGTGCCGGTGCTTAGACTCCGACGTGACGTTCGCAACGAAGCACGCGAGAAATACATCTGTAGGAGGCTCAGTGCCCAGCCATGCCAGTGCTCAGATCACCAAGGTTCTTGTCGCCAATCGTGGTGAGATCGCGGTGCGGGTGATCCGGGCGGCCGCCGATGCCGGGTTGGCCAGTGTCGCTGTGTACGCCGAGCCCGATGCCGACGCCCCGTTCGTCCGCCTCGCCGACGAAGCCTTCGCGCTCGGTGGACAGTCCTCGGCGGAGTCGTATCTGGTGATCGACAAGATCCTCGACGCCGCCGCCAAGTCCGGTGCCGACGCCATCCACCCC